>NZ_JBGTCA010000194.1:0-4501 GCF_041749095.1 Aquiflexum sp.
TGATCGCCCAGAAGATGAACCAGACCGGGCACGCAGTAAGCCAACGGAGCGTTGAGAGAGTAGTCCAGGAATACGGACTACAAAAAAAGGGCTACATAAAGCTGATCCGGCAAAGGAGAAAGAGCTGATCGAGACCCAAAAGACCAAGCGTTACAATGTAAAGGTAGAAATAAGTCCCCTGGACAACGAACGGGAATTCCGCCAGATGCTTTCACAGAAAGTTTCGGGCACCTCTGCCGGGTTATGGCTGCTGGTGCCGGAATTTCAGCGGTTGGGCGTGTGGGATCTGCTAAAAGGCTGGACAAAGGGCGGTGATATGGATTTTGGGCCCAGGATAGCCCTGCAGGCAGTAAATGAATCGGCTTTGTGCACCAACCGTGTGCGGAAGAAAAATTCGCTGGGCCATCAGGGTTTTCAATTGGCCAACGGAATGGGACGGCTGGTCACCGATGAGCAGGTACACCTGTTGCTCAACGGACATACCATGGAAGATGCGCAGGATCTATTGGTGAACCTGGGCCGTCAAAGGCAATTGTCAGGACATTACCGCGGTGATATAGTGGCCATTGACCCGCACAGGATCATCAGTTCCTCCCAGAGGGTGATGGCCAAAAAGAAAAAAGTGCCGGATGCCCCCTCTGAAAAAATGCTGCAGACTTTTTTTGCCGTTTCAGCCGAAACGGGCCAACCGGTCATGGCGACCATGTCCTCGACAGGTATGCCCACCACCAGGGCAACCAAAAACCTGTTGACAGCCACGGAAAAGATAATCAGGACAGATTCCCTGCTGGTTGCCGATAAGGAACACTTTACCCGGGAACTGCTCACCGAGGTAAAAAACAATCCACGCTTCGATATACTGACCCCTGCATTGTCCACCCAACGGATCAATACTTTGGTGAAAGGCCTGAACTATACCCGGTTGTGGGCAGGGTTTGCCATTGCCGAAACGCCGTTTTGTTTTGAGGGTTCCCATGAGGCTTTCAGGCTTATCGCCCAGAGATGTGGGGAAAAGGAAGGCCAATATTCATATAAAACCTTTGTTACCACATCGGACAGGCAGGCCTCTGAACTGGTTGCCGGGGATTATGACAAGCGCTGGAGTGTGGAGGAATTCTTCAATTTTGAAAACAAAATGGATCTGAACAGGGCTTCTACCCAAAACCTTAATATCCGGTATGGCAAACTTGCACTGGCAATGGTCGCACAGGCAGCCACCTACCAACTGCGGACAAAGCTGAAAGAAGAATACCGCACCTGGAACGCCGGACACCTGGCTGCTGAAGTACTGGCCTGGGCTGATGGGGATATCAGGGTACAGGATGACACCATTATCGTCACGTTCTACCAGGCCCCAGCACATCTCAATCCAAATGATTATACCAATCTGCCCAAGATACTTCAGAGAGAAAATATAGACCCCAGAATCCCCTGGCTATATAACTTTAAACTGGACTTCCGATTTAAATAAATGTAATATAAATTGTGCCTATAAATTGCTTGTAGAATTTCGGGGAATCTCTTGTGGGAAGAGTGAAGGTTAATTCTTTATTTAAGAATTCTATATTGAAGACCTAGAAAAATCTGACTGTTAGATGCATCGCTTCCGCTATTCAAATATGCTTTTCCCCATTGATAAGTGGCACTTCCAAGGAATTTTTCGCTTATAAGAACCTGACCCTGGATGAAAGGGCCCATATTACTTCCACCAATTCTAAATTTGTTCCCCCTAGGCAATCCAAAACCTGAACCTAATGCCATTTCAAACCTCATTCCCGGAAAGGGACTGGGAAACGCATTAGCTATTCCGATATCTCCAAAAAACGTCCTTTCTTGACCAACCCTTAAGTAAGCCTGAGGAAAAACTGGACTTCTTTTAGCTCAGGTAGTGATATTTGAGTTTAATGATTCATCATTAAAGGTATCTGACCAATAATTATTCCCCAAAAACAAACCGGCCCCAAAACCAACCCATTCGGTGTCGTACTTGACGTACGGATTAAAAGCAAACAAAAACCTTTCATTTTTCAGGTTTGAAGCAATATTCGTTTCATTATATTGGCCGAAAGAACCATTAAACCCATAAGTAAAAATTCCATTATCTTGGTATTTAACCTTTCCGTATCCGACCCCCATATTCCAATAATTGTTTTTAAATTCTTCAGAAACTGTAGAACCACAACCTGTATTTGAACCTGGCAACTGATCATAAACCTGGGAGAAAAATTCTCCACTTGAATAACCCAAATTATAAAAGCTGTAAGCTTCCTCTTTGTTTAGCTCTATCTCATTTTCCTTTTCAAGTGTTTGGCTCATAAGAATCAGTGGTAAAACCATCACTCCTAAAGTCATCCACCTGAATGATTCCACAGTATGTGCTTTAAAAAGATAAATTGTGGATAAAATAATCGCAACCTGAATAATTTCACCCCTGACCAAAAAGCTACCAAACCAAAAATAAATCCGCCCAGAATAACTTTATCTTTTGCGGGGAGCAATTCAAACTGTTGGAAAAAATAAATCCAATCTACTGTCGAATAGGAAATTACCTTGGTACCAATGATAAAAAATAACCTTGATATGGCCAAGACCAACAGCCAACTCACCCAATGGAATTTATTCCTATGGCCTTCCCATAACATCCAAATAGTGGCCAAAAGAAAAGCCAATACATAAAAGAGATCAAAATAAAAGCCACCATGCTGGGAACCAACAATTAAATGATAAGAAAAAACAAACTTTAATTGAGAGAGTAGAATTGAGATGGATTCCATAGATTTCTAATTTTAAAAACTTATTAAAATTTACATAATCACCACTTCATGAAGAAAATACTCTTTACTTATTATTTGCACTTTATACTAAAAGCAGAATTTATTTAATGATTTTTTAAGAATTGTAAGTTTTTCCGAAGAAAAATGTCACAAGGCTTATTTTAAAAACTGATTCATTCCTGATTTATTCCTTATACCTTTTTATATTGTTATTCTAACCTATTTCCACTTTATTTAAGTTTAAATAAAATCCCTTATCGAAAGGTTTTCGCTGAATGTACTTTCTCTATCAAATTTCCATTCCATCAGACCATGAAAGGTCAAGCAACTTCCCCTATGGGCTTCCTGCCTTCAAAAACCTTCAATGGATGAAATTCGAATCGCCAATCACGGTCTTTGTAGGAGAAAATGGTTCTGGGAAATCTACCTTGCTGAAAGCCTTGGCCATCAAGTTAAATCTTCCAGCCATCGGAAGCAGTGATTTGGAGTCAGATGATACGCTGAATGAAATCAAGGAATTTGGAGAAAGCATTAAAACCAGATGGACTAGCAAAGCTTATAGGGGGTTCTTTTTTAGGGCAGAGGATTATTTCGGTTTTGTCAAACGTCTGAAAAATCTGGATCATGAACTCAAAGGAGATATTGTAGACTTTGAAAAAAGACTGAGTGGAACCGGTTTAAAGTTGGCAGTTGGGGCAGTCCATGGACAAAAGGAGGCGCTACTGAGAAAATATGGAGACCTGACCCAAATGTCACATGGTGAAGGTTTTTTAAAGGTATTGCAGGGACGTTTACAACCTGAGGGAATTTATCTAATTGATGAACCTGAGGCGGCACTATCCCCTCAGCGGCAATTGGCATTGTTTTCTTTGATCAAAAATCTGGCAGAGAACAATGGCTGTCAGTTTATAATCGCCACCCACTCTCCTATTTTGATGACTTTGCCAAATGCTACCATTTTTCAGTTTTCTGAAACCATCCAAC
This sequence comes from Aquiflexum sp., assembly GCF_041749095.1. Taxonomy (GTDB): domain Bacteria; phylum Bacteroidota; class Bacteroidia; order Cytophagales; family Cyclobacteriaceae; genus Aquiflexum. The sequence goes on from NZ_JBGTCA010000194.1 coordinate 3,759, forward strand.
AATTCAATTATGATGAAACCGAGCATTTCACTATTATGAAAAATTTTCTAAATAATCCGGAGGCTTTTTTAAGGTATTTGTAAAAGTATCAAACCTGAAAAATACTAAGAAAATGCACCGCCCCAGGCCATAAAATACAATATAAATGCAATGGCAACTGTTGCTATCGGAAGTGCTACGGTTTTACCCAAACTGAATTTTTTGAGTTCAATGGTCTTGATTTCCTGTAAAGAAATAGAAGAAGAATAATGGTCAAAATTACCGGAAGCACCAGAGTCACGTTGAATTATGCCAACAATGTGTCCGTCTTCCATTTTGTCAAATATCATCCGGATTTTAGAATCATCTTTTTTAGTAATCTTCAATTTATCTCCCGGTCTAAGCTTTTCTAAGGGAATTCCTGAGTTTTTTCCCTGAGCTGATGGCTTGACCACATTTTTGTAAGTTGTGCAGGAAAAAAGCAAAAGGCTTGTAAAAAAGACCAAAACCCAATTGATTTTCAAAATGCTTTTCATATTTATAAATGAGGATTGAAATTTAAATTCAAGATTTTTTATCTGACCAATCTTATACTAATATTCGGAGATTTTTCGGAATAAATCAATTGTGAATGGGCAAAGTTTCTTTAAGGTTTCACCATCAAATACTCATAAGTACTCTGCAATCCCAAAGGAATTCCCAAAGTCCAATAAAGCAATAAAAACGAAGTCCAGATCACCAATAAGGCAATCGAATAAGGAATC
>NZ_JBGTCA010000195.1:0-14589 GCF_041749095.1 Aquiflexum sp.
GGTACCGTTATGGTGTAATTCCCATCCATATCCGTTACAGTCCCTGTAGTAGTCCCTGCCACAGTGACTGAGGCTCCCGGTAAAGGTTCTCCGTTTTCATCGGTTACTTTTCCGGAAACCTGGACATCATATTGGGCGGAAATGACATCCTCCTCAAATTCAATCACCTCATCAATTTTCAATCGGGAATTGATATGGGTAACATAAATGTTGTTGTTTACCCTTTTGAAATCAAAATCCACCTGCTCGGTAAGCTTTTGAAGAATTGTTTTGAGATCTGCAGTATTGCTGATGGAAATCCTTGATTTGTCTTTGGCCACCTGTTGGTTGTAAGCAAAGACAAAATCAGTCTGTTTTTCCAATGCTGCCAACACCTCAACCAGTTTTTGGTTGCTTACATTTAAGGTCACCTGATAATCCTCCATGCTCTGAGAGGAAGAAGGCTCCGCCACCACTACCTGAATGACAAGAAGCTGCAACAGGAAATACTTGAAGGTCTGTTTGGAAATGAGCACAAGTTGTCTGAGTAAATTATTATTCATAATTTTGAATGTTTATTGTTATGATTAAACTAGTGGGTTTCAAACCCATGAACCGGTCCGGGACTGTTACAGCAGTTCCGGATTCTTTTTTAATGATGATCGCTTATTCCATAGGCATATCAAGGTTTAGTTTTTACATCCTTTAAAATTGAATTCAAGCGTTTTCTTATCCAGCCATTGGTATTCAAAATCCACCAGGTTTTGCAGACCATATAGAATGCTGAAAAGGTTGTTGTTTGGGTAAGTTGCCCTGATCAGACAGGACTTCCCATCATATCCGTTGAGGTTGACCTCAATATTGTACACCCTGGCTATCCGGTCCAGGACTTCATCTAATGGATTCATTTCAAATGTAATGGTCTTGTTTCTCCAACTCAGGTAATAGTCCAAATCAGCTTCCTCCACTTGGAGTTTTTTGGAGTCCAAAACAAAAGTGGCCTTCTGATTTGGCAGCAATACCACGTTTTGGGACAGGTTCGCCATATCCGATACTTCCACCTTGCCTGTTCTGACTGCCACTACCACATCTTTATCCGAGGATGCATTTAAATTAAAAGATGTGCCCAAGACCTTTGTGATTACGCCATTTGAAATTACAGAGAAGGGCCTGTCCTGATCCGGCACGACTTCAAAAAATGCCTCACCATCCAATTCCACTGTTCTGCTTTCGGCTGTGAATTTTTCAGGAAACCGTATTTCGGAAAGAGAATTTAGATAAACCTGGGTCCCATCTGTCAATGTAACCATTGCTTTTTGGCGTTCATTGGTCGTGCGGCTAAGCAGCTTTACAGATTCCGGTTTTTGGAAAGTGTAGAATATCAATAGGGTAAAGCTGATTAACAATGCCACCGCAGCAGCAATCCTGCCCATATAGCGGAAATCAACTTGCCTGGCTATGGGCTTCTTATGGATGCGGCTGTCAATATTTGCCTTGATCCTGTTTTGGATACTTTTTAATTCAGATGCATCGATTTCATGTTCCCGACCTTCTGCCTGCAACCGGTCATAGAAACTAAAAATAAGCTGATCCTCATGGGGAGTAGTGTTACCCTGGGCCTGTTTTTCCACCAATTCCAAAAACTTTTCTCTATTCATTATTGCTGTCTTTAATGGATAGTCACATAAGGTGGGGGGACTACTTAGTGGGATGGGGAAAAAATTTGAGATTTTTTGACCGATGACCGATGACCGATGTTAGACGGGAGACGGAAGACGGAAGACGGGATGAAGGATAAAGGATGAAGGATGAGGGATGAGGGGTTACGTCATTGCGAGGAGCACTAGAGAAACTTTGATATTTATACGACCCTTAGTGCGACGTGGCAATCTCTTGAGGGAGAAAGGATGAAGGATGAAGGATGAGGGGTTACGTCATTGCGAGTCCCCAATATTTTGTAAATGTTCAGAATAGGAAATGACATCAAGACGGGCTGCAGACCTCTCCTGAAGTCGAGGTGACAAGGCAAAGTCCTGTAATAGATTCGAATGCTATTTATAGTTCTAAACCATCAATTTAAAAATCTGTCATTAGTAGGCAAGAAGGATCTCCAAAGGTCCTTTTTATGTTCATATTTATCATTTTCGGATCCTCATGAGACCCTTCCTACGTCAGGGTGACGGGCCGCTCCGATTACGTCATTGCGAGCCTGCCTGCCGATTTAGAACCAAATGGCCAATCCCAACCACATATAAACTTCCCCGATATTCTTTTTGATGACGCTCAAAGCTTTATAAAGATGGGCTTCTACGGTGCGGACGGAAATGTTCATCTGATGGGCTATTTCCTTATTGGAAAGATGCTCTTCCCTACTTAGGATATAAATCTGCCGGCATTTTTCCGGTAATTGTTCTACTGAATTATTGATGGCCTCAACTGTTTCTTCCAGCTCCAGCAAGTTGTCCGGCGCCAATTCGGTATGCAAAAGAGGCAATACCTGATCTATCTGTGAAGTTTGCTTCAGGTTTCTGATGGCATTGGAGATCTGGTATTTGACTGCCCTGAAAAGGTAAGGTTCCAACAATTGTATTTCCCGTTTTTCGGCATTTTCCCAAAGTTTGATAAAAACCTCCTGAACCACATCTTCGCAAATAGCCTTGTCCTCAAAAATTTTATAGGCATACAAAAAAAGTCTCTTCCAATACATTTCATATATCAGATCAAAAGCCTTCTTATCTTTTTTCAGAAGGCCTTTTAATAGAAATTCATCAGTTATTTTGGGTTTGGACATATATGATGTTTGCCCAATTTATTGATTTTTTAATAACATTAAAATAAATTGAGAGGCTATTATCGAAAAGTCACATGGATAAAAAACAAATTGCCGGTGAAGCGGCAGTTGGATACATAGAAGATGGGATGACCATCGGTTTGGGTTCCGGGTCAACAGTATATTGGACCATTAAACGTCTAGGCGTATTAGTATCAGAGGGATTGCGGGTTTCAGGTATACCCACATCTTTGAAAACTGAAAAACTGGCAAAGGCGTGTGGGATACCACTTGTCAGTTTCAAAGATGTGAGAAATATTGACATCACCATAGATGGTGCTGATGAAGTGGATCCAAACTTAAATCTTATCAAAGGTGGTGGAGGGTCATTACTCCGTGAAAAAATTGTAGCATTCGCAAGTAAGTCACTGATTATTGTTGTTGATGAGGAAAAATTGGTAAACAGGTTGGGTAATTTTCCCTTACCTGTAGAGGTTACTCCATTTGGCATTGAAAATACCCTTCAAAAAATAACCGGGCTTGGTTGTGAAGCAAAACTCAGGATGAAGGACAATCAACTATTTTTAACAGACAATAATAATTTCATCGCAGATTGTAAATTCAAAAATATAGAATTTCCAAGTAAGCTGTCTATAGAATTAAATCAGATCCCCGGAGTTATAGAAAATGGGCTGTTTTATGATATTGTAAACAAAGTCATTATTGGTTCTGAAAATAGTTCTGTAAGAACATTGGAAGGCTCGGGATAAGTAAGGCTGTATTAATATACTTCCAAATTTTTGTTTCTAAACCGTCAATACTTGTGGTGTTTTTGTTTCGCCAATTTTTGATTTGTGATGAACTCCTGTAATTCTGGTTTAATAAAATCTACTTTCTTTAACCATATACTAAATGTAGATAATAGCCCCGGAAAATCATTCTTTCACAAATTCAAATTTCACAGCATCAGCAATCACATATTTATTCTCATCACCGTGAATGGTTAAAGCTTGTTGAAACCCTTTTTCGAAAGAAAAAGTCCCCAATTCAACCCACTTACCTCCATTGGTTTTTTGGTTTATGGTCAGATTTTCATCGCCTTTTGAATGGTGGACTGTTAGACGGACATTGGACTCATACTCCTTAGAAGATGGGTACCAGGTATATACCTTATAACTACCGGATTTAAAAAAGTAGGGTTGATAGATAAATTCCCCGCTTTTTCCTTTGGGATTGGATCGGAAATTCATCTCGTACCGACCGGTATGGACAGTTTCCTGTTCATTCCAATCTCCTGTAAAAAAAGTGTATCCTTTCATGTACAGAACCGGTCACTTGGGAATTATCAGAAAGTGTTATTTTTGATATGCTGTTATTGTTCTTCTCAACAGCAATAACCCTTTTTCCATAAATCATTTCAACCCCTGATTCATCCAGCCAATCTTTTAGTATTTTTTCACCGACATGGGGTTCCGGTCCTCTCCAATAAAAGACATGTGTCTTGTAGTGATCGGCAATCTTTTGGTAGAATTCTGTTGTCAAGCCTCCGATAACTGTCCTGTCTCCATAGTCAGTATGGGAAAGTCCCCCTGTGACCATCCCGCCAATATTTCTGCCGGGTTCGATCAACAAAACCGAAACACCTTCCCGGGCAGCCGCAACAGCGGCTGTGACCCCGCTGGCAGTTGCTCTGTAAATGATGATGTCTCTTTGGATAGTGGACTGACCAAAGGCAGTATTACAAAGGAGAATTAATATAACTATTGCGTTCGATGATTTTGACATCATGGATTTTAATGGTTTTTGCATGATACACTTTTCTGAATTAGTAGCCTGGGTTTTGTACCAAGGCTTGAAAGATATAAGAATTCAAAAAAGGAAACCTCTTAATTTAAAGAACAATTGGATCAAAGGCAATGTGGACCTTTTTATTTTCTAAATGTTCATCTTTCATTAAAAAGAAATGTTTGATTCAATTATAAAAATTGAAGATAAGGTCGTGGATCAAATTAATGAATTGTTCCTTAGATAGGTTTGAAAGCAGGTTGGACAGATTACTGAAGGACTGAATCAGATAGCACCTGACCTGGATTCATTAGCCAATTCCCCGGAAAAACTTTTCACCATATAGGAAAGTAAGGGAAATGTTTTGATAAAAATACCTGAGGTTTTACGAGAGTTTGATGAGCTGATTGAATTAGGACAAATGGTACCAGTGATCCTGCATAAAGAACTTTTGAGAAACTACCGAGGAAAAAAAGAATACAAAAGAAACAAGGATAAGTAACCTACTTATCCCTGTGTGAAGTATTAATGAAGACACTAAAGTGAAAAATCACAAGGTTAGTCCTTCATTTTTTCTAACCCAATCATTTAATGTTCAAAAGCTCCCAAATCCCAAGCACTTTCCCCTCTGGTTTTGCCATTGTAATCCGTGTTGAAAAGTAAGGTTCCATCTGGCAACTTCATCGGAACTCCTTTGCCAATGGCAGGAGAATCCGCCTTCAATGTATAATCCTTTGAACCTATATTGGTAAATAAGGGATCGGCCTGGATATCTGATGCTGTCAGATTTGCCTGACTGAAGTTGTTAACTCCACCCGCCCATCCTGGTTTGAAGTCAAAATAGAGGTTGTTATGGATGACGTGGGGAGCGGCAATATTATGAAAGATGGAAAATCTGTAGTTGTCGGTTTTGTTGTAGAATACATTGTTGACAATCTGAAGATTGGTATTCAGTTCATTTTGGCTGAAGTTCGCTATATCACCTGCAAAACCAACTTGACCATTGTTGAAAAGGGTATTGTTGACAATATAAATATTGCTAAACCTACCATTCATGATGTTTTGGAACAAAACACCTGATCTGGTATTGTTGACCAAGATATTGTTATAGAGATAAATATCCCTGATATGACCTCCCAATTCCCCTGCAACTGATAATCCTCCTCCACAATTGATGACCCTGTTACTGAAAACCCTGATATTGTATTCTTCATGACTGCCGGCGTCAAGGTATATTCCAACTCTCTCAATATCGTGGACATAATTGTGGGAAATTTCTCCGTCGAAACAACCGCCTTTGGCATCGATTCCTTCACCCCCTTCTCCTGTGAGCGGAACATCCCAAATTTCATTATGGCTGATTTTGAAGTTATCCGTCCTGCCGACTGTGATGCACTCTTGGGTACCATTTCCTTGAGCATCTCTTTCCTGTGCCTGGCAAGCCCTCCTGATATTGTTGTTGGTGATTTCAATAAAGGAGGTTACCCTGGCATAAATACCTGAAGCCCTGGTATTGTCTGTGAATAAGCTGTCAAACTTGATATTATTGGTCTCATCAGCACTGAACCCATACCAGAATCCGTTTTTTGCTTTTAAGCCTCTGACTTCAATATGCTCCGCCGAGGTAATTTTAAACAAACTTTCCCACTGGTTTCCTTCATTTTTGCCATCCAATATCACAGTCTGACCCGGCATATTTCTGATCAAAGTAGGCTTCGCAGCGGTTCCGCTTGCAGTTCCGGTAACTGCTACCTTTTCGTGATAAGTGCCGCCAGCAATAAAGAGGGTATCCCCTGCGGAGATGTTGTCTACTGCTTTTTGGATCGTTTTCCAAGGAGTAAGGGGGTTGTTGGCCTCAGTCTTTGAGCGGCTGTCATCCCCACTTAATGCAACATAAATCCGTGTTGATGAAATCGACGGACCTTCTTCTTGATCAGGAGGAACATTTTCCGGCTCTGTAACTTCGCTACAGGAAAAAATCAAGCAGACAAATAGGTATATAAAGATATTTTGATTTTCTAATTTCATTTTCTTTCTGGTTAAAAGATTGATGATTTGATTTAATAAGGATCCGCACTGATGTCAGAATCTGACAGAAGTCGGAAGTCCGAAGTCCGTAGGTGGCTCGGTTTTCAAACCATCTGTTACATTGGTTTAATGTTTATTTTAGAAAAAAGCGATTGCACAAATGGAATTAATTAAAATTTATTAACGTCTCTATTTGGGGTTAAATTTCAGGATTTAGCCCTTCATAGATTAATTCGAATTGATTCACTTCGCCTTCTTTAAGGTGGATTTCCTTAGTGCTTTTACTTCCTTTGGAATCAGTAAGGATCACTTGATATTTGCCGAAAAACCCTTTGAATTCTACCTGGCCTTTTGGATCAGTTACCAATTGAAGGTTCTTTGTCATCCAGTCCTCTTTGATCAATTTTTTCAACCTGTTGTAGACCGGCTTGGGATTGAAGTCACTGTCGATCAATCCACCATTTTTCAGCCAGATAAAACGATCTGACAGTCCCCACCAGTGGATCGAAGCCATGGATGGATGGCCAAAGGCAAGGGTATAAAACTGTTCTGCAAATTCAGCTTGGGCTTCTTCTGTCCATATTCCTTCCCTCCAGCCACCCGTGATGGCTTTCCCTGAAGATTGAGGCGTGAATTCGGTGATGTGAAGGGGCAAACCAAGTTCTTGGAACATGTCGAAAGTGGCCACTACTTCCACAGGGGAAAACCACATTTCTCTGGGTTCATGTCCCTGAATACCGATGCCTGTAACCAGAACGCCCCTATGGAGCAATTCTTTGATGAGGTTATAATACTTCTCCCTTATTTCGACTTTGGCGATTGTATAAAACTCATTGATCACAAAATCCCCACTAGGATCGGCATCATATGCCCAGCGAAAGGAATTTCCCACCCAAGGGATGGTTTCATCAAGGGTAATCCCGTCCACCTTGTAGCGGGACCCTTCATCAATTTTATTCTGGCCACCAACCGTATCCAACAGCGCCAATTCCCAAGGAATGGTGGTCACAGGTTCATTGACCACATCCCATGAACTGATCTGATCTTTGAATCCACCAACAAGGTTTTGGATCCTGGATTTATATAATTGTGTGGCATCCTCAGGGCTATATTGGTAAAGCCATCCAGGGGTTCCGGCATCATGGGTCCATCCAAGGGTATGTCCTTTTGGGTAAATCCCATTCTCAACGCACCAATCTAATTTCTGCTGGAGCTTTTGCCACTCCGGCTTTCCTTGTTTAGGTTCATAAGGAGCCCATTTTACCGTCAGTTCAGTGAAATTGAAAAGTCCTTTGAACATATCCGTGAACTTCTCTCTCTCCGATTCGGTCAAACCAGAACGGAATACTTCCTCGCTCAAATTTCCAAAAAGGAAATCCTGGCTGATTTGATTGATCTCGATTTTAATATTGCTTACCGGTTCACCTTGTAAATTGGTTACCGTAATATGGCCAGGTCCTTTTCTATATTTTTCAATATTTGACCTGGCTTCCATCAAGAGCTTTTCTTCAATTCCTCTTTTGTCCACTTCCTGCGCAAAGCACAGAATGGCTGATGAAAAAGATATCAAGAATATAGCTGTTGTGCGAAGAGGATTTAATCTACATTTCTCTCCACTAATCCTTTTCTTATTCGCTACTGACTTTAATCCATACAAAATCCCAAACATTACAATAACTCGTTAACACTTCCAACCCTTTGTTTGTAGATATCACTGACCTGATCCATATTTTTCTTTAGGTAACCTTGAGCAGTGGGGAAGTCAGTCCAAATATTCCGAAGCCTGTTGGTAATCTGACTGCCGTCAGTTTGCTCAATCTCAAAGATCCAATCATCAAAACCCAAGTCATAATACATGTTTCCTTTAATGGTATCCTCCGGTTGCCTTAGGTAGAAAAACGGGGTCTCATTTACAGCAGCAATAATCGGAGAATGACACTCAAAACTCAAAACTGCCAATGCTTTCCGGTAAACAGAAGCCGCCTCATCTGGAAACCAATAGCCTCTTTTCAATACAAATGGCTTGACATCTTCAGGCAAGGGATCGATCAGCAGTTCATCCATGATATCCACTTGATAGGTCATTTCGGGGCATACCAAGATCTTGTTGCCTGTTTCTTTGACATATGCGATCATGGCTTCCCTTAATTTTGCATGGTCTTCCTCTTTTTTCGCAGCATTGACAGTTTCAACCTCCTTGATTTTGGCTTCAGACCAACCGTTGTTGTTGGGATTGAATTGGTGATATGGTGTATATCGAAGCCTCGGAATGACACATATGAATTTCCTGTCCTCCAGTCCTAAGTCTTTCAGAAACTGATCACCTTTTTCATCATTTCTGATATCCATAAAAAAAGTGGCATCGGGAGCGAATTGGATATGTTCGCCCTCGATCCCAACTTTTCTGAGATGTTCTATGGAAATGGTTTCCCGGGTATAAATAAAGCTTGCCTTTTTTAGAATACTCTGATGGTATTCACTTGGACTCTGAAGGGTCGTCCCAAAAACCCCAAAAGGTTTGTCGGTATGCTTTATCCAAAATGCCAGGTTATCTGCAGCAACCAAGAGGGGACCTGATCCATGGACCATCACATCTGCCTTTTCCAATGCCTCTATGATTTCGGGATTGTCTACATTTTTTTCCTTATCGACACTCCCATAAATGATCTCCACATTCGGAAAATTCTTTTTGAGGAGTTTCCCTACTTCTTCCCCTTTGCTCCTTTTCCAAAGAATGATTTTGGTTTCGGGCATAAATGTTTGAAATACATTCAATAAACCAGGAGTATGTGCGATATCACCGATATTTACATCCTGCCAGCCCGACACCAATAGAATGGTCTTGCTCTTTACAGGATTACTGTTGGCGCAGCTTGAAAATAAAATATCTGAAATCAATAAGGAAGCGGAAATAGCCCCCATTTTAGCAAATGCTTCTCTTCTTTTCATGTGATTATAATTTGGTTTTTTAAGGCCACATAGCCTGTCCCGTCCGCCTCGGCGGATCGGGAGAATCTAGCAAAGTTACCCCGAAAGCTATCGGGGCATTCCATTGTGTGTCGTTCTCTACATGCCTGTCTGCCCTAGACAGGCTCGATTTCATATTAAAATTGTTGCATAAACATTGTGAATACCCATTGACTTTTTCTCTACGCAGGTACTAATCAACCTCCAGGATATCCTGGATTTTGTTCCAGCCTTGCTTCAGAGTTTGCATCAATTACACTTTGGGGTATAGGCCACAGGTTGTTATGAGGTTGGATCGTTGTCGCAGAATTTGGATTGAATCTGATCACACGGTCATATAAAAGCCCCATTCGGATCAATACCCTCATTCTTGGTTCTTCCACAATCAGTTCCCTGGCCCTTTCATCCAAAATAAAATCAATATTGACTTCACCTGCCTGGACCGGTCTTGCATTGGACCTGGCCCTCACCACGTTCAGATCATTGGCGGCATTTGTAAGGTCATTCTTTCTAAAATAAGCTTCGGCTCTAAGGAGGTATGTTTCTGCCAACCTCATTTTGATAAAATCATTGGCCGTCTGGCCAGCCACTGGGTCATCGGCAAATGGCCTTCCATCTATTTTTGAAATCCATGGATAATAGATCCTTAAAGTGTCCAATACCTGGTTTGTCAACTCTCCGTTTTCCCTTGCTACCACCAATCTACCCTGGGCATCACGACCAGTTTTAACCTTCTTCCCAAAATATTCAGGATCCGCCGGATTGTTGTAAAAGAAATCCCTCCTGACATTTTCACGGGAATTTCTCCCATCATTTGGATCGAATCTCCAGATGTCATATTTCCAATAGTTCAACAGCGAATTGACACCGATGCCTCTGTTAAGTGTATCTGCTGCAAATAAATTGTTAAAACCATTAGGAGTCCTGATTCTTTCTTGTTCAGGTCCCCAGTATCTTGGACTGTTATTACCCCCTGCCAATGTGCCGCCTCCAATGGTAAACGCCTCAAACTGTAAGGCCCATATTACTTCAAGATTACCGGATGATCTGTTTTGTTGGTTATACCGGAATAAATCCCCATAAGCATCACCTTTCTTGGATAAATCCCCAAATCTTTGGGTCATTAATTGGTAATTGCCTGCCTCACCATTGATCACTTTACTTGCTGCTTCAATTGATTTATCGTAAAATGTCTGATTTCCGGTTGTTATCCCAAGGGACAAATAAACCTCTGTCAACAAATGTAATGCGGCTGCCCGGTATATACGTCCATCTGAAGTGTTGGCTACTGCTGGCAGCAATTGGGCTGCGAGTTCTAAATCTTCTACTATAAATTCAAGGACTTCAGTTTTTGAAGCACGGACAAAATCAAATTTTGGAGCTGTCAATCTCTCAGCAACAATGGGGACTCCACCGTACAGGTGGACCAGAACACTATAGGCATATCCCCTGAAAAACAGTGCCTGTCCTTTTATATTGGCCCTTGCTTGTTCAGACATGGAAATCTGTGGATTGTCAATATCCGCAAGGACAAGATTTGCCTGACGAATAACCCTTTGATACCCCCAGTTCCAAAAGGTTTCTGCCAATCCAAACTGTGGATTAAGCAATGTATAATCCTTGAAACCTCTGGAATCCGGCCTGCCCCATTGGACAATATCAGTCCCCAAATTCATATAATCAAAGTTGATCCCACCTATGGCATGTTCATGCCTCGCATCTACATAAATAGCAACTACTGCTGCTTCGAAGCCGGCCTCATTCACCAATAGATTTTCAGGGCTGAACCTGTCCAGGGGCACCTCATCCAAAAAGGATTCATTACATGATCCTGAGACAAAAGCAATTACCAGAATCAGACAATTTATTTTTATATATTTTAGCATGATTTCTCGATTTTAAAATTGAATATTAAGTCCAACTGTGTAAGATTTAAGAAGAGGACCGTTAGCGCCAGGACTTCTTCCACCCGAACCAAATTCCGGATCCCATCCTTGCCAGTTTGTCCATGTGATTAAATTTTTCCCGCTCACATACATCTCCAACCTGTTGACCTTAACCCTGTCCAACAATGATTTTGGAAAGTTGTAGCTCAATGATACATCCTGAAGCCTTACAAAACTTCTGCTTTGATAAAAGTTATACCCCAGAGGATTTCTATAATTGACCGCAGCATGTGTATTAATGGGGTTTTCAGGTGTCCAATATGGGACATCCAGGATATTAGCAAGGTCATAGAAATTAGTACCTGGGTTAATGGTAGGTATCGGGCTGAACCCACCTTGTCTTGAATTGAACATGACCATCAAACTAAATGCTTTATAAGAAAAAACATTTGTGATTCCCATTAGGTAATTTGGCTGATCAGAATGAAGTACCCTTCTGTCATCAGGTGTGATAACACCATCCCCATCCAAATCCTGAAAACGGATATGGCCTGGCTGCGAACCTTGTATCAGAGAAAAGTCCTCATCGCCTTCCTGGAAAATCCCGTCAAAAACAAAGTCGAAATTAGCCCCCAAAGGATGCCCAATAAACCATCTACTTGCAATATCATCATCTTCGATTCCATCACCGTCCACATCTCTCCCGGTCAATCTAAGTATTTTGTTTCTGTTCAAGGTAAAAGCAACATTGGTACTCCATGTAAAGTCACCTTTCTGAATATTGATGGTATTCAGGGAAATTTCAAGTCCCCTGTTTTCTGTTTCCCCAATGTTTCTCAAAAACGTTTGGAAGCCTGTAGTATTGGGTATGGTTTGGTTCAACAACAAATCCGTTGTATTACTGTGGTAAACTTCCACAGATCCAGCAATTCTGTTATCCAAAACACCAAAATCAATTCCAAAATTTGTGCTAGTAGTAGTTTCCCATCCAAGGTTAGGATTGGCCATGCTAGTGGTGAATAAGCCGACTGAAGGAGCTGCACCGTCGCCAAAAACATAATTTGTTCTTGACATATTACTTAAGGAAGAATATCGATTCACTCCCCTGTTTCCGTTTTTACCCCAAGAAGCCCTTAATTTGAGATTGTTCAAAAAGGTTGCATTTGATAAAAATGCCTCTTCAATGATGTTCCAACTTAATCCAACTGCAGGAAAAACGCCGAATTTATTACCCGCTCCAAAAGCAGAATAACCATCCCGTCTCAAACTAAAATCTGCCATATATTTTCCTTTGTATCGGTAACCCGCCCTACCCATAGTGGACAGTTGTTGGCTCTCTCCAGCAAAAGAATTGATATTATAATTTTCACCTATCTCCAAGGAATTCCAACCCAAAGCATCATTAAAAATATTATTGCTGCTCAGCCTAGATCCTTGATCCTGTAGAAGATACACGCCGTAAAGAAAAGTCAGATTCAGTTCGTGATCCGTGTTGAATACTTGATTGTATTTGACGATGTTTTCTACGGTAAGATTCTGAGCTTCATAATGGTTTTTATTGCCACTGCCCAAACTGAAAAACTGCTCCCTTTGAAATCCCGGCTGGTAGAAAAAGTTATCATCTGTTCTTTGGGTATAACCCACATTAAAACGATAAGACAAACCTTTGATTGGTAACAGAACATCTGCATAAGAATTCACAAAAAGCGTCTTTGCTTTTACAAAATTGTCCCAAAGCAGATTTCCGCTAAGTGGATTCGGCACCAAACCTATTCCCATCGGTTGTGGACGCGGTGCACCGTCTTCATAGAAGAGATTTGCAAATGGGCTTAAGTAGGTGGTAAATTCCAAATTTGCCCTGATTCCTGAATTATCCCTTGAACTGTAACCGCTATTGAGTCCGATATTCAGCCAATCGTTAACTGCCACATCGATATTTGCCCTTCCTGCAATCCTTGAAAAATTATCACCTTTAACAGGTGATTTTACATCAGAAAAGGATCCGGATAAGTAATAGGTAATGCGATCCGATCTTCCTGATATGCTCAATTCATTGTTGGACATCGGTGCCCTACGGCTAATTTCTTCAAAAGGATTGAGGGAAATCCCGGCATCAATATTAGCCTGTTCAATAGCTTGAAAGGGCAAGGTTCCTCCATCTGCCCTTTCCGCATCCTGTCTGACCTTGAGGTACTGGTCTGCATCCAGGTATTTTGGAATATGGGCATAATCAGAAAGTCCATAATATGAGTTTAATGAAACCCTGGGAGCGCCTGCCTTTCCTTTTTTAGTGGTAATTTCAATGACTCCATTAGCCGCCAAAGAACCATATACAGCTGTAGAACTTGCATCCTTTAGAATATCGATTGATTCTATATCACCGGGATTGATATCAGCCAATCTACCACCTGCATAGATCACACCATCAAGTACGATCAACGGATCATTACTTGCTGAGATAGAGTTTCTTCCCCTTATGATGATAGAAGCATCAGAACCAGGACGGCCATTATCAGTGACAGTGACCCCAGCTATTGTTCCTCTCATGCTTTGGACTACATTTAGATTGGGCTGAAGTCGTTGTTGCTCGAGATTTACCCTTGAAATTGCACCTGTCAAATCTTTTTTCTTGGCTGTTCCATAACCAATAACCACAACTTCATCCAAAGAAGACATATCCAGGGCCATAACCACATTGATCACAGATCTGTTATCCAAAGATATCCTTTGGGTCTCGTAACCGATAAAGGAAAAAACAATGACTGCGTTTTCAGGAACTGTAAGTGAATAGTTCCCGTCTAGGTCAGTTACAGTCCCGGTGGTGGTTCCTGCCAAAGTGACCGTTGCACCGGGGAGGCTTTCTCCTGTTTCATCGGTTACTTTCCCACTGACGGTCACTTCCTGAGATTCCTGAATACTCACATTACCCGATTGTGTGGACCTGTGCTGAGACTTGACATGGATGTTTTCATTGACCTGCTTGAAACTCAAGCTGGTTTGTCTGGCAAGGGCCATCAGCATTTCGTAAAGGCTTTCACCTTTACTATTGATGTCCACTAAAGGCAGATCTTTGATCTCTCGCTTGGAAAATACAAAATTAAAATCTGTTTGTCTTTCCAATTCTGCGAAAACCCTTTCTATCTTTACTTTATCCAGGGCAAGATTTACTTTGAC
>NZ_JBGTCA010000196.1:0-15840 GCF_041749095.1 Aquiflexum sp.
TTCCGTCTTCGGCGTCACTTCCTGAAATTACTTGACACTTTTTGATTGTTTTTATATCGTCCGTGCCTAAGGCACTTTAGGATCCAAACCTAATCTTTAATCCCGGCAATAAATTACCGGGCTATTATTTCGGTCACGCCGTGCCTCTGGCAGAAATCCTACGGAATTTTCTACCCTACTTGTCACCTTCCGTCTCCCGTCTTCTGTCTCCTGTTTTCCAACTTCCGTCACGAGAATCAAAAGAAAGATTTCCATCACATTTAGGATAATCAAATTATTGTTCGCTTAACCCACATTATTCCAGGCAATTTATCTCCCTATTGCCTTTTTGCTGTTAGCTTTGCAATCTCAAACCTAACCTGCGATCAATAATGACTTTACTTCAAAAAAGAAGGATAGCCTTAGGAAGCTTATTTTTTTTGGCAGGGCTTTGTTTTTCATCTTGGGCAGCGAGGATTCCGGATATTCAAGTAAAATTTGATCTTTCTGAATCCCAATTGGGTACTTTGCTTTTGGGTCTCCCTGTTGGTTCTTTATTGGCATTGCCTTTGGCAGGTTGGGCAGTACACCGATTTGGAAGTAAAATTGTCGCGGTAATCAGTACGGTCAGTTATATGATTTTTTTGCCAATGATAGGTTTCAGTGAATCAATGTGGATGCTGGTACCTTTGGTTTTTGTATTTGGCATGACAGGCAATTTGATGAACATATCTTTGAATACCCAAGCATTGGCATTGGAAGACCGCTACGGAAGGAACATCCTTGGGTCATTTCATGGGTTATGGAGTCTTGCTGGTTTTACCGGTGCAGGAATAGGCGCAGCTATGATTTTTTTCGGGATCCTCCCCAAATTCCATTATTTGTCGATTGCAGCTATGGTGTTGGTGGTTTTGCTGATTTCCTATGGATTTTTAGTGGATGAGCATGAACGTGGAGCCGGTGGTGGATTGGTATTGAAAAGGCCTGATGACCTGCTTTTGAGAATTGGAGGAATTGCCTTTTTGGGGATGCTTTGTGAGGGCTGTATGTTTGATTGGAGCGGGGTATATTTTAAGAAGGTTGTCGAAATTGATCCAGGACTGATAGCTTTGGGTTATGTTTCCTTTATGGGAGCAATGGCTTTGGGGAGGTTTATTTCTGACAGGTTGACCAACAGATTTGGAAAGATATTGGTACTGAGATCAAGTGGTATATTGATGTTTTGTGGGTTGATACTTTCGGTATTGTTTCCTGTTCCTGTTGTGGCTACTTTGGGTTTTCTGGTGGTCGGATTTGGGGTGGCTTCCATCATACCTATTGCCTACAGTACTGCGGGAAGGTCCAAGCTTTACTCACCGGGGGTGGCATTGGCCATAATCTCAACCATCTCCTTTTTCGGGTTTTTGATCGGGCCACCATTGATCGGTTTTATTGCGGATTTGTTAAGTTTGAAGGCATCATTTACTTTAGTGGCCTTTACCGGACTTGGAATTGCCATCTTTGCTTCAGTAAGGACAGAAGTTTTCTTTCAAACCGTAACCAAATAAAGAATCATGTCAGAAAAACTTCCTTTTCAATTTGAAAAACAATTTGAAGTATTGTCATTTCAGATAGATCCTCAGGGAAGGATTCGTTTGTCCGCACTGGCAGACCTCATGCAGGAAGTGGCCTGGAAACATGCCGACAGCAGGGACTTTGGTAAGGCATTGCTAGAAAAGGGTTATGTATGGGTTCTTTCCAGATTTGAGATCAAGATTCATCAAATTCCATCATGGGGAGACCAAATTTATGTAAAAACAGCAGGAAGAGGGATTGACAAGCTTTTTGCGCTCAGGGAGTTTTCCATAACAGATGATAGTGGAAATGAAATAGCAGAGTCCATGTCTTCGTGGTTATTGGTAGATGTCCGGACCAAAAGACCCCAAAGACCTGGGAATATATTACCTCCCGAGCTGTTTGTATCAATCGATGATTCGGGCCTGATGCCGGATAAAATCAGTTTGCCACAAAATTTGGAATTGATAGACAGCATCAAGGTTCGGCCTTTTGACCTTGATCTTAACAATCATGTCAATAATGTCAGCTATATCCGCTGGGTGGAAGATGTCAGCATCAACCTTGGTTTTGAGATCAATCAAATATTGATCAATTATATTGCAGAGGCAAGGTTGGATGAAAATATTGACATGTATATCGAAAAATCTGACGAGTCAATTGTTTTGTCCGGCAATTACATGGGAAAGCAGGTGTTTAATGCTGCAATTATTGGAAATTGTTCAGGAAATATTGATTAAAGAAAGAAATTCCATTGTAAAACACTTTTTTTTCATTTGATTTGTCCAATTACCCGAAAATGGACAGTCCAATTATACAGGAGTATTCTTTCGAATTAAATTAACATTATTATTTTCCGATCATGAATGTGAAAACGAATCACCTTTATACAATTGATCTGCTAAATACCATTTTTCCGATATCACCGAAATTAATTGAATACCTTCACGCTAAGCTGAAATTTACCAAATACAAAAAAGGGGAACATATCTGTAACAGTGGTGAAGAATGTGATAAAATGTTTGTCCTACAAAAAGGCTTGGTACGCGGTTATTTTATCAGTGGAGGTAAGGAAATCACAACTTGGATAAGCTGTGACCGTGAGTTGGTCACTTCAATTTCCGGATTTTTCAAAAGAAAGGCCTCCGTAGAAAACATACAGTGTCTCGAAGATACTTCTGCAGAATACCTGTTATTTGACGACCTGAAATACGGCATGGAAATTTTTCCTGAAATGGTCACCCTCTACAGAATTTTGTTGGAGCAATATTACATCTATGCAGAAGACAGGGCTTTTTTGGCGAGGATTCCGGGAGCTTTGGAAAGATTCAGGTATTTCAATTCAACATATCAAAGACATTTGTTGAAAAGAGCACCTTATAAATATCTGGCTTCACTTCTGGCTATGCGGCCGGAAACTTTCAGTAGGATTCTGACTGAGTTTAGGGAGGAATAGCTATAAAAAGACGGGAGACAGAAGACGGGAGACGGAAGATGGGAGATGGATGTCATGTCCTGAAATAGCTTGACAGAAAAGTCAAACTAAAAACAGGAGAAATTATGACAAAACAGGTTCAAACAGTTAATCGGTACAGTATTGGATTCAAAAGACAGGTAGTAGAGGAGTACGAGTCAGGCTCTTCTATAAGTTACCTCCAAAAGAAGTACGGCATAGGTGGAGCGACCACGGTCCAGAAGTGGGTAAGGCATTTTGGAAAAGACCATCTTTTAAACAAAATAGTAAGGGTAGAAACCATGGATGAGAAAAACAGACTTAAGCAGCTTGAGCAAGAAAACAAGAAACTGAAGGAAGCCCTTGCGGATTCGATCATAGCCAACAAATGTCTGGAGACACTGATCGAGGTGGCAAACGAGGAGTATAGGACAGATTTAAAAAAAAACTTTGGCACAGGTGCGTTGGGCAAAGGAAAGAGGGGTTGAATGTGGGGAAAGTGTGTAAATACTTCGGTTACAGCAGATCTGCTTATTACAGCTGGGCGAGTGCCCGTATCGGTGAAGAGACCGGCAATGATCTTGTGCTTGATCTTGTAAGGGACCAGAGAAGGGTACATCCCAGAATGGGCGGGAGAAAACTTTATCATCTTCTCGGAGAGGATATTGCAAGGATGGGGTTGAAAATGGGAAGGGACAAGTTCTTTAAATTACTGTATTCAGCCGGGCTTTTGGTCAACTATAAAAGGAAGTATGTGGTTACCACACAGTCATTTATGCGTTACAGCCAGTTTAAGGACCATTTCAACGGAAAGGTCTGGACATCGGCGCATCAGGCATGGGTATCCGACATAACCTACATCCGCGTGGGTGATACTTTCAAGTACCTTTTTCTGATAACCGATGCTTACAGCAGGAAGATAGTGGGGTGGTTTCTGGGAAACACTCTGGAAGCAAGATGGGCTGTAGAAGCCCTGAAGATGGCCATCAGGCAGTGCCCCGATTCCAGGGGGCTTGTCCATCATTCTGACAGGGGTTTCCAGTATTGCAGCAAGCTGTATACCGCATTGCTCGAAGAAGCAGGTATCCAATCAAGCATGGGGGAGGCAGGTAATTGCTATGACAATGCCATGGCTGAAAGGGTCAACGGTATATTGAAAACAGAGTACCTTCTGGATGCTACATTCGCAAACCTGGCAGAGGCGCTTTCATCAGTAAAACATGCGGTAGTGAGTTATAATGAAAAAAGGCCGCACATGTCCTTGGAAATGAACATACCAAATGACGTCCACAAGGGATTGTCAGTGTTTTCATCTCTCAAACGCAAAGGTAGCACAAGAAAGAAACCTGTCAAGGCTATATAAACGCCGCTACGCGTCGGCCTTGACAGATTTCCTTACTTGTGCTATGAGGCATTTAAGAAGATGGAAAACAAAAGAAAAACAATGAAAAAAGTGTCAAGTAAATTCAGGACGTGACAGGATCCTGAAAGCTTGGGGATGGAAATTAAGGTTTGACAAAATCATCCATTTGGGTTTGGGATTTACTTGTATCATTGGTGATATTCATAAATACGATAGAGAGGGATAAAAAAAAATCAACCCGACAGTTGGTTAAAACAATGTCGGGTTGAAACATAAAATGAAGGTGTTGAATTTTAATCGCGTCTTTGCATAGACACCTGATCCAATCCTCTTTTCTTCAGCAGGGCATCAATCTTTGGTTCAGCCCCTCTGAAATTCACATACATTTTCATCGGGTCGCCTGTTCCGCCTCTTTCAAGGATTTCTTTTCTAAATGCCTGTGCCTTGTCCTGATTGAACAGGTCGGTTTCTTTGAAAGCCTGGAAAGCATCGGTATCCAATACACCCGACCAGATATAACTGTAATAACCAGCAGAGTAGCCACCCGAGAAAACATGGGAAAAGTAGGTGCTTCTGTATCTAGGAATGATTTCGTCTACTAGTCCGATTTTGGTCAAAGATGTCTTTTCAAAATCATCCACATTTGTCGAAATCGGATCGGTTTGGGTATGGTAGTCCAAATCCAAAAGGGATGCAGCCAGATATTCTGTAGTCCCAAATCCCTGTCCGAAAGTCCCGCTTTTCTGAAGTTTCTCAATCAATGCATCAGGAATCACTTCGCCGGTCTTATAATGGACGGCATATTGTTTTAAGACAGCGGGGTCTGTAGCCCAGTTTTCCATGATCTGTGACGGTAATTCCACAAAGTCCCTTGGCACTGATGTACCCGAAAGGCTTTTATACTGCACATCGGACAACAGGCCATGAAGCGCGTGACCAAATTCGTGGAAAAAAGTAGTCACCTCATCAAATGTCAATAAGGCCGGCGCATCAGCAGTTGGTCTTGTGAAGTTGCAGACGATGGAAATAACAGGTGCTTTTCTTTCACCGTTTTCGGATTTCTGAGATCGGTAGGAAGTCATCCAGGCACCACCTCTTTTGGATGCCCGGGGGTGAAAGTCCATGTATAATACTCCTACATGGGTTCCATCAGCTTCTTTGACTTCATAGGCTTTGGCGTCAGGATGATAAACAGGAATGTCTTTGAATTCTTCAAAAGTCAATCCCCATAGGTTTTTTACAACCATAAAAACTCCATCCTGAACATTATTCAAGGCAAAATATGGTTTCACCTCCTGTTCGTCCAAGTCGAATTTTTGTTGCTTCAACTTCTCTTCATAGTATCTCCAATCCCATGGCGCCAATTCGAAGCCATTTCCTGAAGCATTGATCATTTCCTGCATTTCTGCACCTTCTACCTTTGCTTTGGCCAAGGCAGGTGTCCATAATTGGTTCAATAAGTTGTAAACATTTTCAGGATTTTTGGCCATCGTTTCTTCCAAGACATAATCTGCATGGGTTTTGAATCCCAGTAAATTTGCCTTTTCTCTTCTGAGGTTGGCTATTTCCAGCAAAATGGTTTTGTTGTCCTTGTCATTTCCCTGATTGGCCCTGCTTTGGTAGGCCTCCCAGATTTGCTTTCTCAGTTCCCTGTTGTCGGCATATTGAAGAAAAGGCATCACGCTGGGATTTTGTAGCGTAAAGAGCCATTTTCCTTCCAGTCCGGCAGCTTTGGCATCACTCGCTGCGGCCTCAATTTGACCTTGTGGTAATCCGGCAAGATCATCTTGATTGTCTATCACGAGCTGGTAAGCATTTGTTTCAGCCAATAGATTTTGACCAAATTGCAGACTTAATGTTGAGAGCTTGCTGTTGATGGACCTCATCTTTTCCTTGTCGGATTCACTTAGGTTGGCTCCACTTCTTACAAATGACTTGTATCTTTTTTCCAGCAGTTTCTGCTGCTCGGGATTCAGGTTGAGGTTATCTTTTTGATCCCAAATCGCTTTAACCCTGGCAAAGAGTTTTTCATTTAGGTTAATATTGTCACTATGCTTGGATAACTCAGGTGCCATTTCCCTGGCAATGGCCTGAAGTTCGTCATTGGTGTTGGCAGAATTGAGATTGGAGAAAACGGTATTGGTTCTGCTTAGCAAATCTCCGGAAAATTCCATTGCTTCAATGGTGTTTTCGAAAGTAGGGTCTTCAGTATCGTTGACAATCGCATCTATTTCCTCTTGTTGTTGTTTCATTCCTTCCCTAAGTGCCGGAGCGAAGTGCTCATTTTTGATTTTATCAAAAGGGGGTACTTCAAAAGGCGTGTTGTAAGTCTCTAAGAATGGGTTGGTCATATCGTTTTCATTTTCGCTTTGCCCACAGGCCACTAATAAACTGGCGGATACAAAAGCAGCAATCAATTTTTTTTTCATATAGAAATATATTGGGGTTTATCCTGCAAAGATACTGAGGTTTTTGATAGGTGGAGTTCTGACAAGTAAATTATGAACCTTAATCTTGGGTAATTTAATATCAGGAAAACCAGCAAACAGCCTATTTTTTATAAATATTGATTTATTTTTAAAGCTTGAATTAAAAATTGATTAAGATTAATATATATTCAAAGTGTCAAAAAGAACCGTAAAAGTGGGATTGGTGCAGAATTCCTGTAGTACCGATCTCAAATCAAACCTTTCCAAAGCTGAAGCAGGAATTAGAAAAGCTGCTCAAAAAGGTGCACAAATTATTTGTCTCCAGGAGCTATTCAAATCGCTTTATTTCTGTGATGTGGAGGATCATGATAATTTTAAATTGGCGGAAAGTATTCCAGGACCGTCCACTGACTTTTTTTCCTCTCTCGCCAAAGAACTGGGGGTAGTGATCATTGCTTCGCTTTTTGAGAAAAGGGCAGAGGGTCTTTACCACAACACCACCGCTGTGTTGGATGCAGACGGAAGCTACCTTGGCAAATACCGCAAAATGCATATCCCTGATGATCCTGGATATTATGAAAAGTTTTATTTCACTCCCGGAGATTTAGGTTATAAGATTTTCGATACCAAGTTTGCCAAAATAGGCGTATTGATCTGCTGGGATCAGTGGTATCCGGAAGCAGCAAGAATCACCTCTCTGATGGGTGCAGAAATGCTTTTTTACCCGACCGCTATCGGTTGGCACAAGGATCAGGACAAGGAAACGAATGATGAGCAATATCAGGCATGGCAGACCATTCAACGTTCTCATGCAGTAGCCAATGGCGTTCCTGTGGTTTCGGTCAATAGGGTAGGTATTGAAGGGGATATGAAATTTTGGGGAGGGTCTTTTGTGACCAATGCATTTGGTAGGGTTTTGTATCAAGCGGACCATGTTGATGAGGAGGTTTATGTACATGAATTGGACATGAGAAATTCGGATAGATATAGAACCCACTGGCCATTTTTAAGAGACAGGCGCATTGATTCCTATTCCCCAATTCTTAAGAGATTCATTGATGAAGACTAATATTTATACCAAAGACGTTTTCGATATTGCTATTGGAGGAGAAATTACACCTCACCAATTGGGTTATTCTTTTCCGGCAGAATTTGCGCTTCATTCAGCGACTTGGCTGAGTTGGCCGCACAAGGAGGCTTCCTGGCCTGGAAAGATTAATACCATTTTTCCAGCTTACTCGGAATTCATAAAGTATGTGGCTTTAGGGGAAGACGTTCACATCAATGTAAAGGATGAATCGATGAAGGTCTTTGCCGTGGAACACCTTGAGGCTGCGGGGGTTGATCAGACAAAAGTTTTTTTTCATTTTTTCTCTACAAATGATGCTTGGTGCAGGGATCATGGTCCGGCATTTTTGATCAATCCGGAAGCAGATCAAAAAAAGGTGTTGGTCAAATGGGATTACAATGCCTGGGGAGACAAATACCCTCCTTATGACCTGGATAATCAGATTCCGATCAAAATTGCTGAATTTAGAAATGTGCCCTGCTTCAAACCGGGAATAGTTATGGAAGGTGGTTCAGTGGAATTAAATGGCAAAGGGACATTGCTCACCTCTGAGGCCTGTCTGCTCAATCCCAACAGGAATCCTCATCTTTCCAAAAAGGAAATAGAGGAATATTTGATCGGATATTATGGTGCTGAAAATATCCTATGGCTCAATGACGGTATCATTGGTGATGATACAGATGGACATATCGATGACCTGACCAGGTTTGTCAATCCCGATACGGTGGTGACCATGGTGGAGCATAACAAAGCCGATGAAAACTATGCCCCGCTCAAAGAGAACCTAGATCTGCTACATAAGCTAAGATTGGAAAACGGAAAACAAATGAATATCGTGGAATTGCCTATGCCAAGGGAAATCATCCACGAGGATATGCGATTGCCGGCTTCATACGCCAATTTTTATATTTCCAACCACGCCGTGGTCGTGCCTACTTTCCAGGATAAAAATGACGATAGGGCATTGGAAATCCTGACCTCCTGTTTTCCGGATAGAAAAGTAGTAGGGGTCAATTCCTTGGATCTGATATGGGGATTGGGTTCATTTCACTGCCTGAGTCAGCAGGAACCGTTTGTCTAGAAATTTTAATCCAAATCCGTAAAAACCTCCTCTAAGTCAAGTTGAAAGCCTTGAATACAGGTTGATGTTACAACATCGCCGACAGTGAAAAGTTTGGAGGGAATATATTTTCCATCATTCAAAGTATAAATCAAAAGCGTCAATTCGTAGGGCTGAATGATCCAATATTCTTTTACGCCACTTTCTTCATAAACTTCATATTTGTTTTGGAGGTCCTTTTTGTTGTTTCCTGGGGAAAGAATTTCCACAATCAGATCAGGGGCACCGATACAGCCAAATTCATCCAACTTACTTTTGTTACAGATCACACAGATATCGGGCTGAACAACCGTAAAAATATCTTCATTCCTCTTTGACTTGGCAGGAAGTCTTACATCGAAAGGTGCATCATAAACATCGCAGGGCTTACCGTTTAAATAGTTGTGCAGTTTGTTAAAAACATTACCCGATATTTTTTGATGGATTCGTCTTGGTGCAGCGGCTGCTGATTTGAATATTTTTCCTTTGATGATCTCGACCATTTCATCAAACTCCCATGTCAGATAATCTGCGTAGGAATATACGCCATACTCTGTTAATGGCTCTTCGGCTTTATTTTGATTTTCAGGTATGGGATCAAAAGTTTTCATAAATACAAGTTAAGAAAAATGGATGTTAATGAAAAGAAGTTAGCGGTTGATTTAGGCAAACCAAAGTCACAATCCGAATTATAGGGATTTTTTTTCATGGAAATACAAATTGGCTCCCAAATTTTCTTTCGTTACTTTTGAGTTCAAATCAAAAAACCGAAAGTAATGTATCATGTAAAATACATTTTAGCCATATTTATTTTTTTGGTTTTAGTCAATACTCAAGCTTTTTCGCAGGAAAAAGAACAGTATGTTATAATGATTTCCCTTGATGGTTTCAGACATGATTATGTAGAGCGGTTTCAGCCTGAAAATCTACTTAAATTCATAAAAACGGGAACTTCCGCTAAAGCCCTGATTCCGTCTTTTCCCAGTAAGACCTTTCCTAATCACTATACCATTGCCACAGGGATGAAACCCGAAAACCATGGTTTGGTGAACAACTCTTTCTATGAGCCCGAAAAAGACCTTGTCTATTCCATGGGCAACAGGGATATAGTCGAAGATGGGTATTGGTATGGAGGAACTCCGATCTGGGTATTGGCAGAACAACATGGTATGAAAGCTGCAAGTTATTTTTTTGTCGGATCTGAGGCACCGGTGCAGGGAATTCATCCCAGTTATTATTTCAGTTTTGATGCAAGTGTCCCTAACCTTACCCGGGTCTCCAAAGTGTTTGAATGGCTACAGCTTCCTGAAGAGGAAAGACCGAGAATGATTACCCTGTATTTTTCGGATATGGATAATGTAGGGCACAGTTATGGACCTGATAATGATGAGCAAATTGGGGGTAGACTGAAGAAATTGGATCGTGAATTGGGCGCTTTGTTTGAAGGCTTGAAGAGCTTTGATTTGGGTATCAATATTTTCATCGTTTCCGACCATGGGATGACCAATATTTCCAAAGAAAATTTGCTCAACCTTAACCATATTACCGAAGGGATTGCAGCGAGAGTAGTTAATAACGGAGCCTTGGCCCACCTTCATTTGGAAAATGCAGAGGAATTGGAGGCAGTTTATCAAAAATTGAAAATAGGTGAAAATCATTTCAAAGTGGTCAAAGTATCGGACAGAGAATATTACAAGAATATAGAAAAGTACAGAAACCGGTTTGGTGACCTACTTATAATTCCTGATCTGGGCCATTACTTGACTACTAGCCAGGGCATGGTTTCTTATCAAAACAGGTCGGCCATGTTCAAAACAGATGTCTTTGGGGAACATGGATTCAGCCCTGAGTATAAAGACATGCAAGGCATTTTTTTCGCCAATGGTCCTATGGTGAAGGAAGGGTTGATAATTTCACCTTTTGAGAATATCCACGTATATCCATTGTTGGCGACTATCTTGGGATTACCGATTCCGGATGACATAGATGGAAAACTGGAAATACTTGAACCGATTTTGATAGAAAAATAATGAATAGGAAAGAAATAGAAAACAGGGAAGACGTATCACTTTTGGTAAGGAGTTTTTACGCCCGGATCAGAACCCATGAAAATCTAGGTCCGATTTTCAACAAAGTGGTGGAGGATTGGGAAACCCATCTGGAAAGACTGACTGATTTTTGGGAAATGGTGCTGTTAAATACAGGACCGGGTGCAGGCAAATTTAATCCTGTGCCTGTTCACAAGGAAGTTGACCGGAGCACAGGAAATAAAATCGAACAACTCCATTTTGGAAATTGGCTAGAGCTATGGTTCTCGACTTTGGATACTTATTTTGAAGGAAAAAATGCGGACTATGCCAAGGAACATGCCCGCAACATGGCACATATCCTTTTTTTCAGGATCATGGAGGGCAGGAGCAAAAAACATGAAATTAAAGATTAGATTCCCTAAGGTCCTTGATAAGCTCACTGCGTGGTTTTGCAGAATAGAATGATCTCCAGTATAATGGTATTTATGTATTATACTCTATATTTTTACCGTATAGAATTATTTCAAACCGAAATCAGCTTGAAGTGATAATCCATTTTCTCAGCTTTCTGAAATGAAATGGTTTTTCTTAAGTGATAAAATGCTTCCAAAAGCATGGCATTTTCAATTTCGCCGGCATCGACAGCTTTGAAGCCAACCCACTCAATAATTCTTTTCACCAATGTTTTTTCATTTGAATCTGGTCCACAGTAGTAGCTTTCATGCACCAAACCCATAGGATCTGATTTTGGATAATCTATCCCGAGGTTATTGAATGCTTTGAAAAGCTTTTGTTCACCAATACTTTTTTTGATTAAAGTGGTATTTGGACAAAACTCCGCTGTGTAAGCACCATTGGTGCAATCAATAATAATTTTGTTGCCCAGGTCAGACATTGCCAAAGCATCTGACACTTTTGGAAGGTGTTCGTTTTCGCAGCAGATCAAAACGACATCTGACATTTCTATGGCTGTTTCATAACTGAAAATCTTATCCAAATACATGTTGAGTATTTTCCACTCAATTTCCTTGGTGACGAAGTCTTCTCGAACTCCAAAGACTACAGTTTGATTTGCGGACAATAATTTGTTGCCGAGGGTGGAAGCTAGTTTGGTTCCACCAAGTATTCCTATTTTCATAACCGATCAGTTGCTTAGCTTTTGGGTGAAAAAGCCAATAATTAGAGGATAATTTAACCGCGCTAATTGTAGAATTATATTTTAATAATTAGCAGAACGGATTGAAATATAGATAATTGGCTCACATATTCAAAATATATTTTTGAAAAATCCGGCCTTTAAAAATGAAAAGCAAATAAGTATTTGTGACTGTCAAATTACAAAATGGGAAGAGATATTTTGGCTAAAACTTTTTTTCACAATTTTTTTGAATGAAAGGGAATCTTGATAAATATCAATTTTGAAAGGAAAATTAAACTCCCAAAGCGTAAGATTTTAAGTTGAAAAATTTTAAGGAAAAATGCCTTTATAAGACCTGTGGATCTGGGCATAAAAAGGAGAAAAAAAATGAAAGAAAATCTAAAGTCAGACAGTTATCAGTTTGAAATGATATTCTGTTTTTTCTTTTTTGTTGATAGCGATTTCTTTTCCCAAATGAAAGAAGGCTTCCAATAAATAGGCGCTCTGTGAGGAGCCTGCATCAATTGGCTTAAATCCTGATTTTTCGATTAATTTTTTCACCTTTTGTTTTTCCGCCCCCTCTTCACCGCAAAAATAGGTTTCCTTAATCAGGCCCAAAACATCAGAGTTTGGATAATCCAGTCCCAGATTATTGAAAGCCTTATAAATATTCTTATTGCCGAGGAATTTTTGAATCAGGACACTGTTGCAGGAAAAATTTCTTTCAAACGTTCCATTAGTGCAGTCAATGATTGTTTTGTCCTTAAGGTCAAGATCCAAAAATGCCTGACAGATTTCGGGTAATTGTTCATTTTCACAGCAAATGAGGATGATATCAGCTCTTTTGATAGACTCAAAAAAACTAAATACATGTCCTGGAAACCTGTTCAGGATTTTCCATTCAATATCTTTGGCTTCAAAATTTTCCCTGACTCCGTAAATAACATGTGACCCGGCGGAGTGTAATTTTTTTCCCAATGTTGTGGTAAGCTTGGTAGCTCCCAATATCCCTATTTCCATTATTATTTTGAGGATTGCTTGAAGATTAAATCATTCATACCAATACTAGGGCTTTGTTAGGTATGGATTGAGTTAGGTTGGAAGCAAGATATCAATACAAAGTGTGTATTTGATAATTTATTCTTGCTTTGTTGAAAAT
Source organism: Aquiflexum sp. (assembly GCF_041749095.1). Lineage (GTDB taxonomy): Bacteria > Bacteroidota > Bacteroidia > Cytophagales > Cyclobacteriaceae > Aquiflexum. Next base: position 13,274 of record NZ_JBGTCA010000196.1, read on the forward strand.
TAACAAATCAATTAACAAATACAAAATAAAATATTGAAAAATTATAATTTCAATAAATAAAAACATTGGATTAACAATCCCTTAATATATTTTCAAAAGAAATAATGGATGGTTCATTGAAATTTACTCCAAAAAACTAAAGATCATTTATAAAGTTTTAATGACCTATTTGGATCGTATGATTTTTTTGAATGGATTGGTTTTCCGATTCCTAAATGCATGGATACCCGCAGCTAAAAGCAAGACTCCGGCAAATAACAAGGAAGTGTACGCGACTATGTACTGATTGTCCCATTGCTTGAATGCGATTGCAGCAAATGCCCAAACTCCAACCAATGCCGCTTCCCGCATATTTCGGAAGCGAATAAGCATCGAATAGATGACTGTTGCGATTAATAAAACTACGACAGTCCAAAAGATCTGATTGGAAAGCAATATTCCTCCAACAACAAACAAAACCGATAAATTGACCACAGAAGCAGTTATAATCCAACCTGTGTAAATACATATCGGCCACCATACAAATGCGATGATATCCAAAGGGGCATCCCATATTTCCAGTCTTAATTTCACCACCAGCGTCAGGAGACAAACCAGCAGTGCGAAAATCACTAAAACTGAGATGGAAATCATTTCAGAAGTCCAGACTACTATCCAAAGGCCATTGAGGATGTTTGAAAGCCCAAACCAGATGGAAGAAGGAATTAGAGATTTATGGTTTTGATTCTTAAAAAATGAAATCCATTGGAATACGATAAAGCTTAACAAAAAGAGATATATCAGTCCCCAGATCGAAAACGCATATCCGCCAGGAGTAATTAGAGTTTCATATTGATTGCTGATTTCACCTACTGATCTCCTTTCACCAACCCCGGCCCCATAGAGATAGTTGAGATAAAGTGTAATAGCAAAACTAAGTGTATTGAAAATCAACAGGGCTATATTTTTCATGAGTGTCGTTTTTTTGTGGTACAACTTAAAATTGGTGACCTTTATTTAAATTGTTTCAAATAATCAAGTCGTGATTGGTTAAAAGGTTATGTTTTATTTTATCATAAAAATGTCAGAATAAAGTCTAATTTTTCACTAGATAATTAAAAATATATTGGAGTGAAAGAAATAATTCTTTGATACCTGCCGATGCATGGAAACTATTTGGTTTTTTAAATTCAAGGTAGTATTTAGAGTTAAGGTTTACTCCACTAGGTTTTCAAAAACTTCGGAAAGGTCTAGTTCGAATCCTTCTATGGCTTTGGATTTGGCGAAGTCTCCCATTGTCAGGATTTTGGAAGTACTGTACTTATCCTCTATCAGGGTGTAAATGATTAAAGTGCATTCATTGGGATGAATGACCCAATATTCCTTTACCCCGGATTCTTCATATACCTCGTATTTATTTTGAAGTTCCTTTTTGTTATTCCCGGGAGAAAGGATTTCCAAAACTAAGTCCGGAGCACCCACACAACCAAACTCATCAATCTTTTCAGAATCACAGATTACACAGATGTCCGGCTGGACTACAGTATCGATATCTTCATTTTTTTTTGACTTGACAGGCAATCGCACATCAAAAGGAGCTGCAAATACTTCACACTTCCTTCCTTTTAAAAAATTAAAAAGCGAATTAAACACTGTACCGGATACTCTTTGATGATTTGATCTTGGTGCAGCCGCTTGCCTGAAAATTTTACCTTTGATCAGCTCGACCATTTCATCCATCTGCCAGGTCAGGTAGTCAGCATAAGTATAGCGACGTCCTGACTGTCCGGTAAGCAGGTATTCTGCTAGCGGCTCTTCAACTTTGTTTGTCAATTCTTCATTTTCCATAACCAATTAAAACATATCATCAAAAACTTCTTCTAAATCAAGTACAAAGCCTTCAACTGCTTGGGATGCTACTTTATCTCCATGAGTAAAGATTCTTGATGCTTGGTATTTTCCATTGATCAGGGTGTTAATGATCAAGGTACACTCATTGGGATGGATGACCCAATATTCCTTTACCCCGGACTCTTTATAAACCTCATATTTATTTTGCAGTTCTTTTTTGTTATTGCCGGGACAAAGGATTTCAACAATCAGATCGGGTGCACCCACACAACCTAGCTCATCCAATTTCTGCGGATCACAGATCACACAAATATCCGGTTGCACCACTGTATCTATGTCTTCATGTTTTTTGGACTTGACAGGTAGGCGGACATCAAAAGGAGCAGCAAAAACTTCACATTTCTTGCCCTTCAAAAAATTGTAAAGTTCATTGGATATTTTTAAGGATACACGTTGGTGGTTAACCCTTGGAGCGGCGGCCTGCCTGAAGATTTTACCTTTGATCAGTTCTACCATTTCTTCCATCTGCCAGGTCAGGTAGTCAGCATAAGTATATCGACCATAGTCTGCTATTGGTTCTTCAACTTTGTTTTTCAATTCTTCCTTTTCCATAACCTATTAAATCATATCATCAAACACTTCTTCCAGATCAAGGATAAAACCTTCTACCGCTTGTGATGCTACTTTGTCTCCATGGGTAAATATTCTTGATGCTTGGTATTTGCCATTGATCAGGG
>NZ_JBGTCA010000197.1:0-2534 GCF_041749095.1 Aquiflexum sp.
CAAATGCTCAAAGAGCAGTCGTCTGTTGATGGCCTTTCAGTAATGTTTGACCGTGTTTTCTTAAGTCATGAAATGGGATTGGCAAAACCTGATGAAGCCATCTATAAGGCAGTAATCAACGAAATACAAGTTGAACCCAATAGGGTCTTATTTTTTGATGACCTTTTGGCGAACCTTGATGGGGCCAAAAGAGTTGGAATACAAACTTATCACATCACTTACCCAAAAGCGCTGATTCAATTCTTTGCGGATGTACACTAAAAAAGAATACCTAAGGCACGGTTTACTATTTCTGGCTACCCTGATTGCAACCACGTTGGCAGGAGGGGAGTGGTTGTATGGCAAGTCTCTGATTGCAGGTGGTGAACATGCCTTAACCTTCGAATATTTTCTAAAATCCCTTCATTTTTCCATTCCATTTATTGGGATACTCCTTATCCATGAATTGGGGCACTTGTTGACATCTATCCATCATAAGGTAAAATCATCCCTGCCATATTTCATTCCGGGCTGGTTGGTGATAGCGCCTTCCCTGGGAACTTTTGGTGCCATTATCAGCATGAAAAGCTTTGTCAATAGCCGGAAAAAATATTTCGATATTGGAGTAGCGGGACCTTTGGCAGGATTTATTATTGCACTGTTTGTATTGGGGTATGGATTTACCAATTTGCCGGATGCAGATTATATCTATCAGATCCATCCGGAATATTTGGACCCGGATTTTAAAGGTCATGTAGAGGAAGATGGTTATCTCAATCTTGAGATGGGTTATAACCTGCTTTTTTATGGGATGGAAAAAATATTTGCAGATCCTGAGAAAATGCCCAATATGTCAGAAATCATACATTTTCCATATTTATTTGCAGGTTATCTGGCGTTGTTTTTTACTGCTCTGAATCTCTTGCCAATTGGACAATTGGATGGGGGCCATGTGGTCTTCGGATTATTTCCCAAAAGGCATAAAGAGATTTCCCTGATTTTCTATACTGCTTTTGTATTTTACGCAGGACTGGGTTTACTCAATCCTTATGATGATTTTAATACGCTAATTATAAGGATTCCCCTTTATGTAGTTTTTCTATATATCTGTTACCGAAAAGCAAGCCTGGAAAACCAAACTAAATGGACGATCATCTTATTGATTGCCGCAAGCCAATATGCTTTGGTTTATTACTACCCAGGTCTTCAAGGCTATAGCGGTTGGCTTTTATTTGCATTTTTATTGGGCAGGATCATGGGATTGGAGCATCCCGAAGTCAATGGCTTCAAAGAACTGAACAGCAACAGAAAAATAATCGGGTGGGTGGCCATTCTGATTTTTGTGCTGTGCTTTACCCCGCAGCCTTTTCAGATCGGCTGATTAGTTTTCAATAGGCAGTCGCAGTATTCAGTGGGCAGTCGCAGTTTGTATAATCAGTCGCACAGTTGGCAGTCTCAGTTTGCAGTGGGCAGTCGCGGTTGGGCAGTCAAGTTCCTATAGTTAACTATTCTATTCAAAACTAGAATCATTGAGCAGCTTCCTTCAATTTTAAATTCCCCTAAATCTAAGATCTACAATCTACAATCTAAAATTTACCCTCTTCATCCTTCTACCTTCATCCTTCATCCCTCTAAAATATCACCCCCGACCCAATGCTTTCCTCACCATTATACCAGGCCACAAACTGTCCTGAGGCAACGCCTCTCTGGGTTTGATCAAAAAGGATATAAAGCCCGTTTTCTTTCATGATAAGAGTAGCCCAAGTTAATGGTTGCCTGTATCTGATTCTTGCTTGGTACCGAACAGATTCACCTACATTTAGTTTGAGGTCTTCTCTGATCCAATGAATATCTTCATTCGGTACGAATAAACCATGACGGTTTAATCCCGGATGATCTTCCCCTAAACCTGTATAGATAACATTCTCTTTGGTATCCGTAGAAATGACAAACAATGGTTTGCCTGTCCCACCTACCTGCAAACCCTTTCTTTGGCCCACGGTAAAATAATGGGCTCCATTATGATCCCCTATTTTTTTGCCTTGATCAAGGGTATATTTGATGGGTAGGCATAAGTTGTCCAAAGTTTCCAATTCATAGTCTTCAGCGGAAATACCGGCAGGAATACTTTTTGATTCATAAACAGGGAGATTTTCCGGAACCACTACAATAGCCCCTTTTTTAGGTTGGAGTTGTTGCTGTAGGAAATCTGGCAACCTGACTTTTCCAATAAAGCATAGCCCCTGACTGTCTTTTTTGTCAGCAGTGATCAAGTCCTGTTCTTTGGCGATTTTTCTTACTTCTGATTTTTGTAGGTGGCCGATTGGAAACAGCGCTTTGGCCAATTGCTCCTGATTCAATTGGCATAGGAAATAACTTTGGTCTTTATTGGGGTCTGCACCTGCCAAAAGCCTATAAACGGTTTTGCCGGCGGTTTCAAGTTCATCTTTTTGGCAATAGTGACCTGTGGCTACAAAATCAGCCTTTAGTTTTTGGGCGGCTTTGAGAAAAATGTCGAATTTGATTTCCCTGTTACATAAAATATCCGGATTGGG
>NZ_JBGTCA010000198.1:0-9641 GCF_041749095.1 Aquiflexum sp.
GAGTATGTTTTCGATCAATATCCTTCTGATGATTCCTATGAATTCGTTGAAATGAATCTTGTAAATGAAGATGCCCTTCCAAAAATCTCTGATTTCGCAGTTTGGAATGCTGATGGAGATTATACAGATGAAATTCTGACAGGGAAAATGGCAGTGGTATTGGTGACCAATATGAGCAAGCTCAATACTTCTTATTTGGATGAGATCGATGCCATGATAGCAGGATTGAAAGGAACTGATATCATGCCGTTATTGGTCGCTGCATCCTCAGAGGATGAAATAGGATGGTTGATAGGTTCAAGGGCATGGGGGATCGAAGGATATCAAGGAGATGCTACAGTTATCAAAACCATCATGAGGTCTAATCCCGGAATCTTGTTATTGGATCAAGGAGTAGTTCTGAAAAAATATCATTTTAGAAATACACCTACATCTGAAGAAATCAAGCGCTTGTTTGGGCGATGAGAACACCATTGAAAATAGTTTTGGTCGGTATGCCCGGTTCAGGTAAATCTACCTTTGGCAAAAAGCTTGCGCAGCAGCTTAAATTTGTCTTTGTGGATCTCGACCAAGTAATAGAAAAAGAAACCGGTAAATCTATCGGAAAGATTTTTGAGGAAGAAGGAGAGGGGAAATTTAGGGACTTGGAGAGTTTTTATCTGGAAAAAAGCCTAGGAAGAATTGGAGGTTTTATTTTGGCAACAGGTGGTGGAACCCCTTGTTTCAATGACAACATGGATTTGATCAATCGGGAATCAGTTTCCATTTTTCTGGATGTTTCTTTAAGTGAGTTATATCTCAGGCTGCATAAGGGCCAATTAGGTAAAAGACCACTGTTTGCAGGATTGGATGAAGGGGAAATCATCCTAAAATTAAAAAATCTTCAGTCGGAAAGAGAAAGTTACTATCGACAGGCAAAAATAATGCTCAGTGGTGATGATATCTCCACTGAGCATTTGATATCTGAAATAATGACCTACTTTAGAAATTAAATCCTACGGTCAATGCACCGGTAGTGATTTGGTGTCTTATTTCTGTGAATGGACCAAAATTAACGCCTCCATCAATAATAGGATAGGAATTATACAATTGATCAAAATAGCTTGCAGAAAGCGCAAAATCTATATAGATTTTTTTCAGCCTTGCCCCAACACCGCCGGAGAATTGCTGTGTGCTTCGGTCAAAAGTACTGTTCATAAAAGGATCTCCATAATAGCTGTATCCCCCTCTAAATCTCCAAATATCAAGTCTGAACTCAGCACCTGCCCTATAATTAAAGGTGGTCCCAAACAACCGTTGGATCTCTTGATTATCACCTGTCGGATTAAAATCTCTGGAATTGATTCTGCTGGCACTGTAGTCTAAGTAATCTACATCAGCAGTGATAAAACCATTCTTGCCTATGAAAAAGGTTGCTCCACCACTTAATCTCAGCGGCGTGTTAAGGTTATACCTACCCATTACAATTGGTGTACTTGCTTCTTCTCTTCCCAATGTTATATTTTCAGGTTCAAAAAAGTAATTATCAAATTCATTCACCATTCTTGCTTCATACCTTTCATTGAAAGTGTACCATGTCGGTGACTGGAAATTCAGACCTAAATTTATTTGATCTATTGGTTTATAGATTACACCCAGATTGATATTCGCTCCAAAACCTGATACATTTAAGAATTCATCTATGGTAGAAGTAATCAAAGGTTCATCAAAAAATTCTTCTCCATAGGTTTTTCTTGAAGTGTAATTTACTGAGGTAAGTCCTAGCCCTCCACCTACAAAGATCTTGTTATAGAAATTAGCACCATAGGAAACTGTTGTCTGACTTGTTCTGCCTTCTGTGACCACAGATTCATCCTGGAATGGAAAACCAATCACAAACGAATCATATTCTGTGGGGTCATTTATTGGGTTCCCACTTGCATCTTCGGTAATAGGGTTGATCAAAAAAGTGTTGTATGCCAACCCGGTCAACCCAAAATTCTCAATTTGGCTTTCACGGATTCCATTTGCCTCTTGAAGAAAGAAATCGATTATAGAGGTTTCCCCTTCGAAATCTGAAAAATAACCAAATTGACTGTTAAAATGATTTGACCTATTAAAACTGATACCAAAAGATCCTCCTCGAAACGCACCTGTAGTTAGAGGACCCTTTGGATTACTGATAACCAAACTCAGGTTAGGAATTGCAAAATTCCCTGTCCTGTCCTCCTGTATTTGATCCAAATAGTTTGATTCAGTCACCCACGTGCCAAATGAGGGTGTGATGCTGAATTCGGACCTTCTAAAAAAACCAAGGCCTGCAGGGTTTGTATGAATGTTGGAAATATCACCTCCCAGCGACATTTGTGCACCACCCAATCCAATGATCCTTGCTGAACCGGTAGACCTGAATTGACTGAACCTTAAAGCATCTTCAAAATAGCCAATTTGGGCATTAGAAGTTCCGAGAGTAATTGCAGATAGTACAAAAGCACTAAAGAATATCTTTTTTACTGAAATCATATGATAGTTAGAATAATTAAGCGATGATAGCTAATCATAATCAAATTTTTTGCCAAACACCATACAGATTAAAGGCTAAAAAAAAAGGGGAATTAATTTCCCCTTCCCCCTCTAGAACCTCCGGAGCTCATTCCACCTCCACGGCTTCCTCCTCCCATGCTACTACCACCTCTACTTGGCGAACTCATAGCAGGTGAAGAACTTCTGCTTGGTGCAGACATCGTATTTCTCGAAGGAGAAGACATGTTTCTGGAAGGAACAGTTCTATTCATATTTGTATTTCCCCGGTTGTAAGAAGGATTACCTGTCCCTCTAGTCCCTTGAGTACTTCTGTTGTTATAGCTAGGCGATGTGGTACCCCTATTGGTATTGCCGTAAGTAGTACCTCTTGTATTACCTGTACGGGTATTGTAATTCGGTGATGCATTATTTACACCAGTTCTGCTACTTGGTCTTGTAGCTGCTGCAGAACCAACATTTCTGGTACCTGTTGCTGCAGAATTGGCTACTCTGCTATTGGTTCTAGCATTGTAATAATCATTTTGAGATCTTCCGAAATCACGACCTGTAGCTCTTGATGTAGATCCCACACTTCTACCTGAATTAACAGCATCTCTTCTTGCGGCTCTTGTAGAAGCAGGATAATTTACTCCAGGTCTGTTGCCACCTGTAGCTAGACTTGAACCTCTTCCAGGTCTGGCACCTCTGACAACCTGACGGCCACCTTCACCGCCCCATCCGATTCCGGGAGCTCCCCATCCCATTCCGGGATGCATTCCCCAACCATACATTCCGCCACCCATGTAAGGGTTCATCCAAGGGTTACCCCACATTCCGCCAAATCCCATTCCCATTCCCATATTCCAACCCCACATAGAATTCCAGCCCATTCCCATTCCAAAACGGGGACGCATGCCCCAACCCATTCCCATCATAGGCATACCCATGCCCCAGAAAGGATCATACATTCCCATCATAGGCATTCCCCAGCCCATTCCATACATTGGCATACCCCAACCCATTCCATACATTGGCATACCCCAACCCATTCCCATCATTGATCCAAATCCGAATCCAAGATTGAAATTCATTCGGTTATTATTGAATCCCTGACCGGGAAGTCCGGCTCCACTGCCGTAATAATTATTATATACATTGACATTTCCCTCTTGTTGACCCTCTGCTTCGTCAAAGTAAACAGTGCCTGTATCTCTGGAATTACTTTCGGACTGATATTTGGCTAAATATTCAGGATTGACGTTTCTTGCGGAAAAATTTTCTTGTTCAAATTGCGTAGCATCAACATCGTTCAAAGACTGAAAATTTTGAGGATTGTTGTTAGAAACAGCAAATTCGGTGGCAATTTGCGCATCTGATGCCATGAAATAGAGGTCATCGGATTCTCCGCCTCTCATGGCATTGTAGCTGGTACTGCAGGATGACAGTATTAGGATGGCTCCAGCTCCGAGGGTCAATATGTTATTGAGGTTTTTCATTTGTTTGGTTTTTACTATTTAGTCTTATATACGAGGCAAGTATCAGAGGGTTATAATATTTTGGTTTATATTTGCCCCCTACAGTAATTAGCGAAGATAATTAGATTTTTGATTTCAACAAAGTCACTATGAGTAAAGGATTGCCGAAAAGGAGTGAAGACTACTCTTTGTGGTATAATGAATTGGTTAAAAAAGCAGATTTAGCTGAAAATTCTCCTGTAAGGGGGTGTATGGTCATCAAGCCATATGGATATTCCATCTGGGAAAAAATGCAGGCCCAATTGGACAAAATGTTCAAAGAAACAGGACATGTTAATGCTTACTTCCCCTTATTTATTCCCAAATCCTATTTATCAAAAGAAGCTACCCATGTAGAAGGTTTTGCCAAAGAATGTGCAGTTGTAACACATTACAGGTTGAAAAATTCGGAAGATGGGAAAGGGGTCGTTGTTGATCCTGATGCCAAACTTGAGGAAGAACTTATCGTGAGACCTACCTCTGAAACGGTGATCTGGAGTACTTACAAAAATTGGATTCAATCTTACAGGGACCTACCACTTTTGGTCAATCAATGGGCAAATGTCGTGAGATGGGAAATGAGAACGCGGTTGTTTTTGAGAACCACTGAATTCCTTTGGCAGGAAGGACATACCGCCCATTCCTCCAAAGAAGAGGCAATTGCTGAAACTGTCCAAATGATGAATATCTATGCTCAGTTTGCTGAGGAGCATATGGCTTTGCCCGTTGTCAGGGGAGTGAAAAGTGAAAATGAAAGATTTGCGGGAGCAGAGGATACCTATTGTATTGAAGCAATGATGCAGGATGGGAAAGCCTTGCAGGCGGGTACTTCACATTTCTTGGGACAAAATTTCGCCAAAGCTTTTGATGTTAAGTTTGCAACGAAAGAAGGTGGATTGGAATATGTTTGGGGTACTTCATGGGGAGCCAGTACCAGATTGATGGGAGCATTGATTATGGCCCACTCAGACGACAATGGATTGGTCTTGCCGCCTAAACTTGCACCGATTCAAGTGGTCATAGTTCCCATCTATAAAACTGAAGAAGAACTGTCCAAGATCTCAGAAAAAACAAACGAAATCATGATTAAACTGAGATCCAAAGGAATTTCAGTGAAATTTGACAACAGAGATACCTACAAGCCTGGATGGAAATTTGCGGAATATGAACTGAAAGGAGTTCCTGTCAGAATTGCAATGGGGCCAAGGGATTTGGAAAATAATTCTGTTGAGATAGCTAGAAGAGATACCTTGACCAAAGAAACCGTTAACCTTAGTGAAATTGTGATTGAAGAATATATCAGCAGATTGATGGATACCATTCAAGATACTATATATACTAAAGCTTTGAATTTCAGAGAGGAAATGACCACTGAAGTCAATACATGGGAAGAATTTGAAAAATTGATTGAAGAGAAGGGAGGTTTCCTTTCGGCCCATTGGGATGGAACTAATGAAACTGAGGAAAAAATCAAAGAATTGACCAAAGCCACAATCCGGTGCATTCCTTTGGAAAGAAAAGAAGAATCAGGGAAGTGTATTTTAAGCGGTAACCCATCAAAAGGAAGAGTATATTTTGCACGGGCTTATTGATTTGTTAAAATCAACTTATTTCCCTTTTCAAAAGCCTTTCATGAATTTGTGGAAGGCTTTTATTTTACTTTGAAAAAATATTCATCCCACTGATTTTTCTACTCCGGAAAAACTGACTATTTTCAAAAAAAATATCCTTATGACCTGGCTTATTTTATGCAGCCTTTTAGCAATTGGACTAATTCTGGTAATTACGGAAATACTCTTTGTCCCCGGAACAACTTTGGTTGGGATTATTGGACTTATCGTAACAATAGGGGGTATCTATTTTGCTTTTATTTCCTTTGAATCACAAACGGCCTGGATTATTGTGGGGCTTACCCTTTTACTTAACTTCTCGGTTTTATTTTATGGCTTTCGTTCAGGTGTATGGAAAAAATTCGCTTTGAAAGAATCAATTACGAGTAGGGCATTTGATAACAGACTTTTGGGACTTGAAATCGGCATGGAGGGAAAAGCTGTTTCAGACTTAAAGCCTATAGGCAAAGCAGAATTTATAGAACGGATTTTTGAAGTGAAATCCAATTCCGGATTAATTCCTGTCGGTTCAAAAGTTATTATTACTAAATTGGAAAACAATACTATCATCGTAAACAATTAAATCATGGAAATGACCAATTCGGCTTTTATTTTATTTTCAGCGTTTGCCGCACTGATATTGCTTTTTATATTCCTTTATTTTGTCCCGGTAAACCTGTGGATAACGGCTGTATTCTCTAATGTTAAAGTAGGGATAGGGGAACTGATAGGGATGAGAATCAGGAAAGTTCCTCCAAGTGTTATTGTAAATTCTATGATCACTGCTACAAAGGCAGGTCTGAACCTAACCACCAATGACCTGGAAACCCATTATTTGGCTGGAGGCAATGTTCCCAATGTCATCAGGGCATTGATCTCTGCCGATAAAGCCAATATCACTCTGAGTTTTAAGCAAGCTACTGCAATTGACCTGGCCGGTCGGGATGTCTTCGAAGCAGTGCAGATTTCGGTAAATCCCAAAGTAATCAATACTCCAAATGTAGCAGCGGTTGCTGCTGATGGTATTCAATTGATTGCTAAAGCGAGGGTAACCGTGAGGGCCAATATTGCCCAATTGGTTGGAGGTGCGGGTGAGGAAACTATCTTGGCCCGGGTGGGAGAAGGTATTGTTACTTCCATAGGTTCCGCCCAAAATCATAAAAGTGTCCTTGAAAACCCTGATAAAATTTCCAAATTAGTACTGGAAAGGGGGTTGGATGCAGGTACAGCATTTGAAATATTGTCCATTGATATTGCGGATATTGATGTAGGGACCAACATTGGTGCGAAACTACAAATAGATCAGGCCTCAGCTGATTTGAAAGTAGCAGAGGCTAAAGCTGAAGAAAGAAGGGCCATGGCGGTTGCATTGGAACAGGAAATGAAAGCAAGAACTGTCGAAATGAGGGCTACAGTAATTGCCGCGGAAGCAGAAATTCCCAAAGCTATTTCTGAAGCTTTCAGAAATGGTAAACTCGGTGTGATGGATTATTACAGAATGGAAAATATCCAATCAGATACAGAAATGAGATCTTCCATAGCAGGCACAGATTCGGGAAGTGGGAAAGAAGGAGGAAAGGGTAAGTTAGGTGATAAATAGTAACTTTGGCGTTTGCCAATTAATGAGGAAAATATAAAACCAAAATTCCCTGTAACACTACAGGAAATTTTGGTTTTTTTGATGCTTATTCTCCCCGTTTCTTTTTTGGGATAGGTTCCTTTATTTCAGTTTCTGAAGGAAAGAATTGATATTGATCCTCTGCCAATATTTGATTGGATGCCAAATCAAAAATGATACTCTTATAATATATAGGAAGGAGATAATCTCCGTTTTCATCAATGATTCCGTACTTATTTCCCATCCTGACAAGTATCCTATTGAGGTCTTCCCTTCTAAGTTCCTGAAATTTAGGCCCAACGATTTCTTTGCCATCCGGGGCGATCAATCCAAATAAATTGTTGTTTTCGGATATATAATAATTCTCAACTCCCAATGTAATTCTATCATACCAGTTTATCAAAAGGATATTTCCAGAATGGTCAATAAGATTATATTTTCCGTTTTTCTTAACTGTCGCCAGTTTGTTATTAAAATCAGATACTTGTTCGAATCCTGATGAGGTGAGTTTTATGCCTGCTTTATTTATGAAATCCCATTCACCGTTTATTTTTACAGCGGCCAATCCTTCCCTAAAGTTTCTGACTTCCTGATATATGTTTTCTATCACCCATTTTCCTGATTGGTCAATAAAACCGAATAAGTTAGAATTCTTTGCCGGGAATAGTGATTCGTTGCCCGGAAATATAGATTCAATATTCCCAAGTACAGGTTTGATTAGCCACCCATCGGAGCCTAACAGGCCAATTCTATTATCTTTCAAAAGAACATTGAATTGCTTTTGACCTACACTGAATACCTTTTCCATTCCGGTTTGATCCAATAATATCCCATCATTTTTCATAACTCTCCTAAGTTTTCCATGGATAAACTCAAGCATCAATCCATCTTCAAGGGTTATTTTATGATACGAAGTATAAGTAATGTCAACTTTTCCTTGTCTCCCTCGGATCAACATATATTGATTTCCATCATAAGCATAAAAATAATTATCCTCCACATGGGCAATGTGATCGATGATAGGTTGCAGCACATAATCCCCATCTCTATTGATCAGGCCAAATCCTGAGTTTTCTTTGGAAATCAAAAAATTGTCACAGACATCCATTAGATCCAAATACAAATGCTCCGGAGTTTTTGAAAGTGGCAGAAAAAATCTCTGATCTTTATTGGCAATTAACTGACCATTTCTCGCCATGATTACATTATCGAAATTTCCGAGTAACGAGGTTTTTCTTGAGGAATGATCGTATAGCCAATATTGGTTTCCTTTTTTGGCCAATACACGTGTGTAAAAAGACTGGACTTCATCATATTCAGCCAAAAAAATTTCTTCTCCATATTCATGAAATACTCCCTTACCTTTGGGTCCTTCGGTGATGATCCATGGCTGATTGTAGCCAATGACTGTTTCTGCCTTCAGGTTGACAAAAGGTCTATATTCTTTACTAAGTAGTTTTAATTCCTTGTTTGATGAACTTATCCGCACTGCTTCACCGAGTATGCTGATTTGGTCATATTCCACACGCGATTTAAGCTTAAAATTTTGATCAAAAACCTCATAGGTCTGCGCTGAAATATCATTGAAAGGCAAAAACAAAATCAGGGTACACACAAATTTTGCTGCCCAATTTGGGGGGATATTCATCATTTATTGGTTCAGGGAGTAAATAAAAAGCATTGGAGTGAGAATTCAAGCACCTTGTCCATTTTTGTTGGTGAACAATATTGTTTATTGTTTTTTTGATGAATGCTTCCGAACTCAGGAGTAAAGAATGATGATTCAAATTGGCTATTCGTCATTGCGAGAAGCACATCATTTTGTTGATGTTTAGAATTGGAATGACATCAGGTTACCCTCTAGGCAGTCGTCATTCTGAGGCACGAAGAATCTCTAGAGGTCCTATTTATGTTTGTTATACATTTTTTGATCCTCGAGAGACCCTTCCTTACAGGGTTACGGCTGCTCCGATTTTGTCATTGGTAGGAGCACTTCATTAATCCAACATTACTATGAAGAGTTTTCGTACGACGTGGCAATCTCCGAGTCAGAATATTAGTTGATGGCTTTTTAATAAATCAACCTTTAAAATACACCTATTAATTTTTTTAAAAAAACTTGGCTTGTTTTACTCGAGTTAAAATATGATTATTAAAACCAGCTACTTCTACAAGGAATGACAATAAACTAATTTAAAGGCTGGTTGATATTGAATTCATGCCATCTTCGGTCTTCCGACTTCGTCCCGATAGCTATCAACGAATTTATTATAGGTATTTTTCTTACATATTATCTTTTCAAATTCAGTTCCTGATTGAATAAATGCCATGCTACAGTAATTTTATTTATGGCGGTAAAAATTTCTTAATAATCAATTTTAAGAAGAAAAAATCATC
>NZ_JBGTCA010000199.1:0-2509 GCF_041749095.1 Aquiflexum sp.
GCTTTTCTTCAATCAGAATTATAATTCGGAGTTGAATGTCAATTTCCTTACAAAATACATGATAGGCGGGAATTTCAATTATTTGGTTTACCGAAGTGAAACGACTGATTTTAATGAGAGCATTCCCTTATTGAACCTGTATTTCAGCCGATTTGTCTTGAAAAACAACATGGGTGAGATCAGGTTGTCCGGTCAGAACCTTTTGGATCAAAATGTAGGAGTTTCTCAAAGGGCTGATGTCAACTTTATAGAACAAACGGTGACCAATAACCTTGGAAGGTTTATTATGATAAGCTTTACCTATAAGTTGAACAACAAATTGAATCCAATGAGCAATACTGGCAGGCCCGGAGGGGGAGGGATAAGGATGATGAGGATGGGAGGGTGAGGGAAAGGAAGGATGAAGGATGAGGGAGGAAGGATGAAGGACAGGGAAATTTTAGATTTAAGATTTTAGATTTAGGGATGAAGTGAAGGATGAGGGATGAAGGATGAAGATGTCAAGAACAAGGTGAATTTCGAATAACGAATGCAGAATAATGAATGATGAAGTGCTTCGTGATCCTGAGTTCTTGGAATTTGAGAAGGCTAGGTGAATGAAGCTTTAATTTGGTGATTGGTTAAGCTATCATACCGGCATATATAATCCATCAAAGTCTAATTCATAGTAGAGAACTTCAAAAGTGTGGGTGGAGAGACACTTACATTTGCAATGGCGAAGAAAAAATGCCGTAGGCATGACCGAAATTATAGCCCGGTAATTTATTGCCGGGTTGAAATTAATGCCACGCCCCCAATCTCGTCCATAATCAGGTTAATATATCTGTCAGCCTGTTTGATTGACCAATTTTCAAAAGTATAAAGCCAAATATTTTCGAGATCAATGAAAGCCTCATTACTGATTTTGAAATTCATTTTTCATGCGCATGCTTTTGGTGGAGATTTTCTAAAAAAATATTGCGATTGAATCCCTCAACAAAGCCTGATTTTTCACCTCTTTCCAATTCTTTTATCAATTCTTTTTTCTTGGTTTCTTCATATTCAAATAATCTTAATGCAGCTCTAACTACCTCGCTGGCGGAATTAAATTTTCCGGATTTTAACTGGGCATCAATGAAATTTTCAAAGTAATCCCCCAAGAGAATGGATGTGTTTTTTGCCATGGGAATAAATTTTACATGAAGATACCAAGAATTGGTATTTTGCAAAAGATTTGGTTTTAAAAATTCAAAATTATCATAGTTGATTCAATGAGATTTTATGCTTAAATTATTTGACCTGTTGGATCCGGACGGAATAAGTTTTAAACTTAAATTATTATTAGTAAAATATTTTTTGAAAATAGATTTATTACTGGACAATTTACGTTATCTTACTGGACAAATTACGTGTTTTTCTAATGGAAAAAAAACCATCTATACTAAGCGAGTCCGCAGTGGCTTATTATAGAAAGACCAAATTGTCTGTTTACGACATTTTGGATGTACAAGTGGACCAGTTGAATGAGCCACTTCATCGGGTAGAGACATTTCGCGATGGGCTAAAGAGAAAATCCTTTGAAAGCCTAAAAGAAGTGACCGGGCTTGATAATAATACTTTGGCTTCTGCTTTGGCCGTTTCAGCCAAAACCCTTCAGCGAAAAGATGTTTTTGATGTGGTACAATCCGAAAGAATGTATGAGCTCGCAGAGCTTTATGCTTTGGGTACGGGTTATTTTGGAAAGGACGGATTTAGGAGATGGATGGATAGACCACTTTTTACTTTGGGTAACCGCAAACCGATAGAGCTGATTGATGTTTCTGAAGGTATTGATCTCCTTAAGACAGAAATCATGCGGTTGCAGCATGGTATTGCTATCTAAGTAAAGCAGATGAAAGTTTACAGGATTGCTCTGACCCAATATTGCGATACCAGTGGGGAAGGGGCGAAGCGGTATGGGGGAAGGTGGAATCTGCCAGGTGTACCGGCACTGTACGGTGGTTCCTCGGTTTCATCATCATTGCTGGAGAGACTTACAATAGATTCAGAATTTTTTGCCTCAGAAAGGTATGTGTTGTACTCTATTATGGAAATTGACATCCCTGACAAATTGGTGGTTGTTCCGAAAATGGGTGAATTGCCAAATGATTGGAATTCCATTCCTCCAAAGTCTGCTTCACAGGAATATGGGACCGAGTTGCTTCAAAATGGATTGCTTTGCTTTGGAGTCCCTTCAGTTGTCGATCAGACTTCCCTCAATTATGTTGTGAATCCGCTTTCTGAAAAGTTTCATCTTGTGACTTATAAGGTTTACTCTTTAAGGCTGGATGAAAGGATTGGGAGGTAAATTTTTCCCAAATGTTGGGGCATCATGTGATTTTAATCTAAACTCAGACAACCTGACCTCCCGTAAACTGAACTGCCATGGACTTGAAGATAAGTTTCAGGTCTGTACCGGGATAGATTGTCTTGGTTTCGGTCAGGGTTTTGCACAGTTCACCTGCCGCCCTGTTCCTTCTCGGGTTGGAAA
>NZ_JBGTCA010000200.1:0-20317 GCF_041749095.1 Aquiflexum sp.
GTAAAGTTATTCACAAATATAGGGGTGTTGAGGACAACCCTTTGCTGATTGAACAAACAGGCATATCCTTGCGTGACCACAAGAACCCCATTGACATAAATATCATAGGTGGTTTTCAAAGAATAGGCATTGGTTGAACTGCCGGTAAACCTGATAAAAATCTGCCCTGTTACAGGATCGCCAATTTGGTAGTCATCATTTGGGGAAAAAGGATTTCCATTGGCATCACGCAAGGTAAATCTCTCTACAACAATATTGTTTTGTGTACAGCTTTGCCCAAAAGCCTGATGGTGTGGCAATATGAAATGTAATCCCAAAACTAAGAAGATGAGCAGTTTGGTTTTCATTTTTACAAGATTTGGATTGCCGGAAAAAACGGGTGATTCTTCTTGGCAATGTTTTGGATTAGGGTGATTCTAATATAAATATAATATCAAAATCCTTAAAAAAAAGCGAAGTTATACTGCCTACAACCAAATTAATATATCCTTAGTTTTGATCATGGGGCAAGTGGCATTTTCCTGTTTAAGTAATTCAAAATAAAAGGTTTGAGGGGGTTTTACCGTTTAAATAATTTTTCAAAATTTTTTGAGAGAAAAGCCGAAAGTGTTGAAGATGAACGATCATTCACAATTTAAAATTACAAAGATTTCCTACCCGAAATATGACTTATGATTGGTTTTTGGGTAAAGTAAAGAAAAAGGTGCTGCCGCTGCCGGGTTCACTTTCAACCCATATTTTTCCTCCCATATTTTCAACAATTTTTTTAGTAATGGCCAGCCCCATACCTGTTCCCTCATATTCTTCTTTGGTATGGAGTCTTTTGAAAATCTCAAAGATTTTATCGTGTGAGCCTTCCGGGATACCGATGCCATTATCCTGCACTGCAAACTGCCAATGGGTTTCCATATCCCTGCTGCGGATTTTTATTTTAACAGGGACATCTTTGAGAGAGTATTTGAGCGCATTTCCGATCAGATTTTGAAAAACCTGTCTCATTGGACTTTGGGGTCCCTGTATTTGGGGGATTTCTCCTATTTCCAAAAGTGCATTTTTATCAGCAATCTCTTTCCTAAAAAGAATTTTGATATCCGCCAATAATTCATTGAGGTCAATGGTTTCGGTATTTTTTTCCGTTTTACCAACTTTGGAAAACTCCAAAAGATCCTGGATAATCTGCCTCATCCTATTGGCACCGTCCACTGCAAAGTGGATATATTTTCGGCCTCTATCATCCAAAGAATTTCCATATTTATTATCTAATTGCTGCATAAAGCTGCTGATCATCCTCAGGGGTTCCTGCAAGTCATGGGACGCCACGTAGGCAAACTGTTCCAATTCCTGATTGGAAGCTTCCAATTCTTTGGTCTGATTGGCAAGATTGGTATTCAGTTCATGCAGTTTAGATTCTGCAGATTTTCTTTCTGTGATATCCCGGATAAAAGCACAGAAAAATTCCTCTTGATCCTGTCGGATGGGTAAAATAGTCAATTCCACGGTGAATTCCTCACCGTTTTTCCTAATTGCAGGCAGTTCAATGAGTCTATTTAATACAGGACCTTCACCGGTTTTCTGATAATTTTCCATCCCTTTTTCATGTAGTTTTCGATGGTTGTGGGACATGATGAGTTCAGATAGTTTTTTGCCCTTAGCCTCATCTTCCTTCCAGCCGAATACTTTTTCTGCCTGTGGGTTCCAGAAAGTAACCATCCCTTCCATATTGATGCAGACAATGGCATCCAAGGCTGCGTTCATGATGAGTTTTTGTCTTTCCTCGCTTTTTCCAATGGCCTCTGTACTTTCCTTTCTTTGGGTAATATCGCTCATGGCTCCGATGACACGGATGGCTTTTCCCTGATCGTCCCTGATTATGGCGGCTTTGTTGGACACATAAGCAAATTCACCATTGGCTTTGAGGTACCTGTGTTCGTAACTCCAATTGAGTACTTTGCTTTTGATGGTCTCCTCACAACTCCTGATCAAATCCCCAACTTCTTCAGGATGTAGGCGGGATACGACTTTCTCTAAATCAGTATGTCCAGGTGCAGGGATTTCTCCAAATAACTGTATGTAAGTATCCCCCCAAAAAACTTTATTGTCCCCGAGCTTCCAGTCCCAAATGGCGTCATTAGTGGCCTTCAGTACATATTGATAGCGTTCGTTGATTTCCTTTAACTTTTCTTCAGCAGATTTTACGGCTGTGATGTCCACAATGATGACATCCCACATAGTAGATCCATCCGGAAGTCTTTGAGGGGTAGCATTTCCTTTTTGCCAGCGCAGGCTTCCATCAGGATGATTGAACCGCCATTCCCATGTCCAATCCTCCAACATTTCAGCGGATCTATAAATAGATTGGACCATTTCAGGAACATCCTCAGGATGGATTTTGCTCCAGATGAGGTTGATGTCATCCATGGCATCTTTTGCTTCCACCCCCCAGAGTTTGATGGAATTTTTATTTAAATAAAGCAACCTGTCCTTAAGATCAAGGTCCAGATGGTACCTGAACACCACACCGTTGACATTGTCTGTGATATTGGTCAACTGCAGCTCCATCAGTTTTCGATCCGTCACATCTCTGAAATTGACCAGGATCCCCCCCAAGACAGGGTCTTCGGTTAAATTGGTGATTGTGGCCTCAACCCAAATCCAGTGACCAAGTTTGTGCCTGATTCGGTAGCTGAGGTCTTTGATCACCATTCCCGGATTTTGGAAGCATACCTCCAACTTCTCTTTGATATAGGAAATGTCATCCGGATGAAAAGTCTGGAAACTGTCAAGATTTAAGGCTTCTTCTTCTGTATAACCTACTATATTCTGAGCTCCGGGAGAAATGTATATTGGAGTAATCCGGGTATCTACAATTACAAAGGCGTCCGGGCAATTTTCCACAATTGCACGAAAAAGCTTATCGGTTATTTCCAGCTTTTTATTTGAATCCTTTTTATCTTTTTCCGACATATATAATTAAAAAAGGAAATTTACAGCTCAGGTTGAAATTCAGATTCAGGTAATTGATAAATTACCCAGGGGTGTTCAACAAGTATATGAAATCGTTAAATAAATCCTTGGGATGTATCCAATTGGGGATTGGAAAGCATGAATGATTGAAAGCAATGTAGGATTATTTCTGATCAACGGCAATTTAAAACAAAATTAATACAGTTTGGAAGGGCATATTCCCCTTTCGCACCTTTCCCTTTGACAAACCGGATTATTTCCTGCATGAAAGATACCATTCTACCGCTTTTTTTTCTTCTCTCTTAATAAAGCTGTCTTTCCCTTCGTTGTATTCCATTCCGTGTTTCCATATTTTTTGACTGAGAGCGGCTTTAATTTCGGCATATTCTAGCCGCACTTCCTCATGGGCTATCAGGTATTCCCTGAAAGCAATATGTCTCAGCCATTCAGAACTTTCTTTTTCCACAACATGCACATTGGCAAGCCTATTTTTTTGGATAGCTTCATGTGGGATTTTTTCCTGGTGGAGAAACACCTTTTCAAATTCTGCTGATGATGCTCCATCCTTCAGCCGGACGAATAACCGTCTATTCGGTAGTCCTTTCTCAAATGCCTTATAATAAATATACCTGTCGTTTTGAGCCAATTCATTGGTGACGAAATCAAACTGACTGCTTTTTTCTAATCCCACCAAAATATCAATCACATTTTTGGCAGCCAAACCCGGTACAGAGGTGCTGCCAATATGTTCAATGCCGGGATTGATTTCACCAAGAATGACCGACAGTTCAGCTTTCAATCTTTCGAACTCCCTTGCCCAGTTTTTGTCGTATGGTATGATGTTAATTTTCATCTTATCCCAAACAAGTTACATCTTTTTGCAAAATTTAAGGTTGGTTAGATTTGAAAATTCCAGTTTGGAGCAGAGGGGAGTAAAGTAAAAAAAGAAACTGCATACATTGCCTTTGCTCAACCTTCTCCCAGTTTGGAATCAGCATCTACCTGTAAAGGTACAGCGCATCAGGTTCTAAAATTACTCCACCACAGGCAATTAGGTAAAAAGTCAAATGTCATTCTTGGTCTTTTCCATGGCAATCATTAGTTTAAAGTGTTGGGCCTTCCAGCTTTATCAATAGTATTTTAACCTTTTATGCTAAAGCAACGACCATGAAATGGTCGAACTTTTCAAAAGCCCTAGGTGAAACCTAGGGTGGTTAATTGGTAGAAAAAGCCATCAACCCTGAAAGGGTTGAACAAGACTTACCCTTACTTATCCTCCTCAGAATTATCCTCTTCGGATTTTTTTGAAGCCACTCTTCCCAATTTGGAGGTTCGACAAGCTTGGGGTCGGCACCACCAAGAAATGTATTACAGGAAGCTATTTCGGTCTCCCCATTTTGAAATCGGCTATAGAGGAGTTTGGTTTCATTTAGTTTATGTTCCAAGTTTTTATTCCCCTTTATCAATACTAAGTATGTAATAATACTTCTAAATGTGGCTTACAAATTCATTTACTTTAATCTTAAATTGCCTTTTATGGATTTGATAATTAATAAATAAAAAAGCAGTTATAAAAAAAAAGAGTAAGATTAAATATTCTGGATAATATCCTATATTAAAATCCGTTTCAACTAAAATACTTTCATCTTCTACTATTATTCCATAAACCAAAGAATCTAATTGATTAATTGTTTCGTCATCGAAAGAAATTAAAGAATCTAAATTTGAATATTCTTCAACATTTTCATTGTATATATTTGGACGCAAAATATATGTTGTAGAAACGATTAGAAGAAAGGAGAGGATATAAGTGGAAACTTTATAAAATTTATTCGTTTTTTCTCTATTCCTTAATTCATCATATTCATTTTTTATATATTCAAACCCATTAAATTCAGAAATTTTTTCAGGTAAAGGAGTTTTATCCATAATAATTGGAATAATTACAGGACTTTCCTTTTTGGAAACTAATTCAATTTCATTAAGTACATTTTCAGACTGAAAGGCATTTCTTGACCAAAACAAATAAAACTTTTCAGATTCATTAATTGCCTTCTCTAAAGCAGGAAACCACTTTTCACTAAAATTAATACTTTCTATGTCGATGAAAACCTTTATATTTTGAGTCTTGCAAATATTGACTAATAGAGTGACATATTTTGAGTCCTTTCTACTGTACGAGATAAATATCATAAATCAATTATTTAAAAACCTCAACAATATTTCATTATGAATTTTTGTTATTTAATGGCCAAACTAAATGTACTTAAGATATTGATTAAATTGAACAATCCTTGTTATAATTCAAATCTACAATTTGATGGAAAGGTTCTAAATTCCCGATATCCTCAGGTTCGTGAGCAAGTGGATTATATTTTCCTTTTATAATTTCGATAATATTATCCGAGTCGGCAGCATTGAAAATTTCTTTGCTCGAAGGTTTTTCTGAAATACTCCGTTTTCCAGCACGGATGATGTCCCATTATTTTCCACGCTTCTACCATCAGTACGAAAGCCAAAACTTAATTTGCAAATTAAGATCGCATATCAAAGGCTTTCACCCCTCCCATCTCCTCAACCTCCTCTTTAACTCCTGATTATCCTCCTGTAATCTTTCAACTTTCTCCAAGAGATCGATTACCACTTCTATTCCCTGTGGATTGAGATCAAAGTCTTTATAGATTCTGACCATCCGTTCCAATTGACCAAGGGTTTCTTCTTCAAGATAGGGTTCGGGGTCATCTTCGATTATTTCGATCAGTCCGAGTTCCTGGAAGGAGAAAATCAGACTGCGCTCAATCCCATGGTATTGGCAGAAGGTGGTGATGGTAATAAATTTAGTCGTTTCCATGATTTTTTAATTTTGAAAGTTGGGTGAATAAGTCTATTTCCTTTTCTGAGAGATCTTTTGGAATCTCCACTTGATAAGTGACATAGAAGTCACCAAACTTGCCCTCCTCCTTATACACCGGAAAGCCCTTCCCTTTTAACCTGACTTTTGTGTCGTTTTGTGTTCCCGGTTTGAGTTTAAGCTTTACCTTGCCATCCATGGTAGGCACCGTGATTTCACCTCCCAATACAGCCGTATAAAGATCCAAAATGACCTTTGTATGTAAGTCATTTCCATCCCTCACAAAATCAGTATCATTCTTGATGATAAACGTGATGAAAAGATCTCCTTTTGGGCCTCCATTGATGCCATCGCCTCCATAGCCCTTGATTTTGATGGTCTGTCCATCTTCCACACCTGCCTGAATGGTAAGCCGAATACTTTTGTTGTCTACCGTCAGCGTCTGTTTGTGGGTCCGATATACATCCGAAAGTTTCAGATGCAATTCAGCTTTGTAATCCGCACCTTTGTATTTTACCCCTTCCCTACCCGAACTTTGGAAACCACCTGTGGCACCTCCACCAAACATCGAACTGAAAAAGTCTGAAAAATCTTCTTCGGTGAAGTGACCTGAGTATGCCCTGCTACTCCCCTGCCCTCTTTGTCTTGATTGGCGCTGATTTCCCTTTTCAAATTCCTCGGCGTGCTTCCAATCTTTACCATACTGATCGTATTTCTTTCTTTTTTCCGGATCGCTCAGTACCTCATTGGCTTCGTTGACCTGTTTGAATTTGTTTTCTGCCTCCTTGTCGTTGGGATTCAGGTCAGGGTGGTACTTGCGTGCCAACTTCCTGTAGGCTTTTTTGATATCATCTGCTGAGGCATTTCTATCAATTTCTAAAATCTTATAGTAGTCAATGAATTCCATAAATATGGGTTTATTACTTGATCGAAATTAAAATTAGGAAAATTAATGATTTGTGAGACAAATCAAAAGGTCATCTTTATGACCACCATGTAATAAAAATCTAGCTTTATTGAAAAACCATGTTAAGTTTTAAACATCTTTTCATGATGAAATCGCAATAATTCCACAATTTGGTTTCAATACATCCTTGGATTTGACAAAAAACACAATAATTCAAAATCAGGGTAAAAATTGAACCATATTTTGAAATTTCAATATGATTTTTAAAATAACAGGTTAAAATTTAAACCATAAAAAAAGGAGTCCTTGTAAAAGACTCCTGAATAGGGTTTATTTGTAACTGACTATAGCCATATAAACTTTGGTAATTTTAAAACATTTTGCGTTTTTTCGCTACCAAAATTTTCTAAACTTATCAAAATCTATTGAAACGACCATAAAAACCATAAATAATTTTTTAACAAATTTTTAACATCCGAAGGATATTTGGTTATTTCCTTTTTTTCTGAAAAACCTTTGGCGTAATGCCAAATTCGTTTTTGAAGGCACGAATAAAATGGGTTGCATTATTGAATCCCGACAAGAAGCAGACCTCTTGGATCTGATAGTCTCCCAATTGCAGGTATTGCTTGGCAAGTTTCAAATTTTCATTGAGGATGAAATCAAAGGGAGAAAGTCCAAGCTTATTCCGGTGAAGAAGTATTGGAGGAGGGATAAAACATCAAAAAACAAAACCGTACGCCATTTTTTTGTCAAAGCCCATTTTTACCTATCTTCATTGCCAAACTTCCTTTCCTATGAAGAAACTATTGATTATTTTAATATCACTTTTATTGGTTTATTGGGTAGGCACCATGATTGTTCCTTCTATTATAGAAAAAGGCGATAACCCAGTCAAAAACCTACCTCCTTATGAAGTTTCTGAAGAAGCACTTTCTTTGTTCAATTCACTCGAATTTGTTGCAGACCTGCATTGTGATGCCTTGCTTTGGGGCAGGGACCTGACCAAAAAATCAGATTATGGACATGTGGACTTTCCGCGCATGCAAGAAGGGAATGTTGCCTTGCAGGTCTTCACTATTGTTTCCAAATCTCCCAAAGGCCAAAACATGTATGAGAACAGCGCTGAAGCTCTTGATAACATTACTTTATTGAACATTGCCCAAGGAAGGCCGATTTCCAATTGGTTCAGCCTGATGAACCGAACCATTTACCAATCAGGAAAACTGCATGATTTTGCAAATGATTTTAATGAGCAGTTTATTTTTATTAAATCAAAAGAAGATTTGAGTAAACTGATACAGGTAAGAAAAACAGACAGGAATGTAATAGGCGGACTTTTGGGAATAGAAGGCGCACATGCCTTGGAAGGTAAATTGGAAAATCTGGATAAGGCATATGAAGCAGGTGTCCGGTTGATTGGACCAATGCACTTTTTTGACAATGAATTGGGTGGTTCGGCCCATGGTATGAGTGGGGATGGATTGACTGATTTTGGAAAACAGGTGATCAAGCGGATGAATGATTTGAATATGATCATTGACCTTGCACATGTGTCCCCAAAAATGTACGATGATATTTTGGAATATTCCGAAAAGCCCGTGTTGGTTTCCCATACAGGGATTAGGGCTGTCGTCAATTCTCCCAGAAATCTAAGCGATGAACAGATAAAAAAATTAGCTGCAAAAGGCGGTATCATAGGGATTGCATTTTTTGATATGGTAGTGGGTGATGATGAAATCAAGGGAATAGTTGCCAGTATGAAAAGGGTCAAAAATCTTGTAGGCATAGAACATGTTGCTTTGGGTTCAGATTATGATGGCAGTGTGGCTGTCCCTTTTGACATTACTGGATTCCCCATTATTGTTGAAGCATTACTTCAGGAGGGATTTACGGACGAAGAAATAAGGGCCATTATGGGAGAAAATGTGAAAAGATTTTTAATGGAGATACTCTGATGGGTCATCACGAAGCAAAAATTCATCAGGAAATTAAATTTTTGGGTAACCTCCAAAATTACCTCAGAGAGTTCGTCTATGGAGGCATAGATGGAGCCGTGACTACTTTTGCCGTGGTGGCCGGGGCAGTCGGTGCCAATTTGGATGCTTCCATCATCATCATTCTCGGCTTTGCCAATCTCTTGGCAGATGGTTTTTCAATGTCAGTTGGCGCCTACTTATCCTCAAAATCAGAAAAAGAAAACTACAATAAACACAGAAATATCGAATATTGGGAAGTGGACAATATCCCTGAAAAAGAGCGAAAGGAGATAGTTGAAATCTATACAGCAAAAGGCTTTGAGGGCGAGCTATTGAAAAAAGTGGTGGATGTGATCGTCTCTGACAGGGATCGATGGGTGGACGAAATGATGAAAGACGAACTCAATATGATTGAAGAAACCAAAAGTCCTTTGAAAATTGGGTTGGCTACTTTGATTTCATTTATTCTGATCGGTTTTATTCCCTTGATGGTTTACGTCTATGACTTTTTCAATGAGACAGTTATTGACCTCTTCTTTTGGACTAGCTTGTTTACAGGGATTGCGTTTGTTGTCATTGGTTGGCTCAAAAGCTATGTGAATCAGACCAATGTATTTAAGAGTGTATTAGAAACCCTTGCCTTGGGATTTGTCGCTGCACTGGTGGCTTATTTTGTCGGGGACTTTTTGGAATCGTTGATCATGAGTTCCAAATAACCGGGAAAATATAGACCATCCCTGTTTTTCATCTCTTATATATTAGACACAAACTATTTATTTTAAACTAAGTAAACTTACCAAAAAACCAATCCTTCAACCAATACATTCGGAATCATGTTACCTTGCATGAGAATCTAAGTTTTTATGAACAAAAAAATAATTACCCTTATCTTTTTTCTGGTAATTTGTTCTTTTCCAACAGAACTGATTGCCCAAGCCTTCCGAATACAGGGTCATGTTATTGATAGTAAAACCGGAAATGTCATACCTTTTGCCTCCATCCAAATTTTAGGGGATTCAGACAAAAAAGGGACGGTCACAGACATCAGGGGCTGGTACCGTCTTGAATTTAAATCAGAAAACGACTCCATCAGGGTTTCCCATGTAGGATATGAAAAACTGAACATCAAAACATCCTCACTATGGGAAAATTCTGAGATACTCCTTCAACCCATTACCATAACATTGGGAGAAGTACAGGTCAAGGCCGGTGAAAATCCTGTCATCCCTATTTTGAAAAAGGCCATTTCAAATAAAAATCTGAACGATCCTGATAAACTGAATACCTATAGTTTCAAAAGCTACAACAAGATGGTCATGACATTGGAGGGATTGAAAGAAAGTCCTGAGTATGATGACAGTACAGCCCATTTCTTACAGGGAGGACATATTTTTATGGCTGAGAGCTATTCGGAAGTCAACTTCATGAAACCGGGAAAAAAAAATGAAACAGTCCTTGCTTCCA
This sequence comes from Aquiflexum sp., assembly GCF_041749095.1. Taxonomy (GTDB): domain Bacteria; phylum Bacteroidota; class Bacteroidia; order Cytophagales; family Cyclobacteriaceae; genus Aquiflexum. Next base: position 10,166 of record NZ_JBGTCA010000200.1, read on the forward strand.
AAATGTCAGGTATCGATAATCCTCTGGTGGCCATGGCCTCCAATAGCTTCCAACCCTTTTCATTTTATACAGACCATATTAAAATACTTGAGGTACCCTATCTCAACCCTATTTCAAATGATGGACTGAGAAAGTATGAGTATTTCTTGGAAGATAGTATCATAAATGAGCTGGGCACTACCTATATAGTGGCTTACCAACCGAAGGAAGGTAAAGTATATCAGCTTGGTAAAGGGCTTCTGTACATTTCAGACATGCAATTTGCCATTGAAAACATGACCATTTCCCCTTCCGACCCGGATGCGAATCTGATATTTGAAATACAGCAAAAAAACCAATGGGACGGAGAATATTGGTTTCCCCAACAGTTCAACAGTATGTATTTTGCTCCTGAGATGGAATTTGAAAATAAAGGACTGAAGATCATCAATCAAACTTTTATCTCAGACATCATAATCAATGAACCGGACAATAAGACCAAATTTGGTCCGATTTCCCTTAATTTTGATATACAAAATGACAAGTATGACTGGAAGGAGATAAGAGTTGATTCACTCACCACAAGAGAGTATCTCACCTATGTGAAATTTGATCAAATGGATGCCAAAGAAAAAAGAAGACTTAACCTTCTTTCCAAAGTCCTTACACAAGTTGCTACAGGTAGGATCCCTTTGGGTTTTGTTGACCTTCTTCCCGAGAAGCTGATTCGGGTCAACAGATTTGAAGGTTTTGGACTTGGCCTTGGATTATCCTCCAATCAGACATTATCAGATTTTTTTAGGTTGGAAGGTTACTTCCGATATGGTTTTAGGGACAAAGGCTGGAAATATGGGGGAGGCCTGGAATTGAATCTTGATAAGAAGTTTGATTCAAGGTTGAAATTCAATTACAGTCAGGATTTGGAGGAACCCGGAAGAAGCTTACTTCCACGTAGCAATTCTTTCAGCTCGGGAGGAGAACTATTCAGGCGATTTATAGCCGAACGAATGGATAGGGTGGAGAATTACAGCGTGGAATTTTCTCAGATACCACTTAAAGGAACTAGAATAGGCCTATTCGGAGCAGTTCAAAACCGGAATAATATCCTCAATTTCACCGATCTCAATCCAACTGATGGATTCCCCCAATTCTTCAGGGCTTCAGAAGCAGGATTGAATTTCAGGTGGACCGGTAATGAAAGCCTTTCACGGGTGGGAAACAACCTCATTTCATGGTCGGTCTCATATCCTGTTTTCAGTGTAAGGGTATCCAAAGCCATTCCGGAATTGTTCGGCGGAAATGTGGACTTTGTCAACACAGAATTCAGATTCCAACATCAGTGGAATTCCGGCAATTCCCTCAATCAGTTTAACCTTTCTGCCCATGGCATTTGGGGAGACAACCTTCCGCTATCCTATTTGAATACAGGCTACGGCATCAACATAGATCGAAGAAATAATTTGGATTTTGCCCTTTCTTTTCCAGGATTTCTCCAAACCATGTTTATCTATGAATTCCTTTCTGACAGAAGCCTGATGGCAAGCTATGCCCATCAGACAGGTCCCTTGTTCTATAAGAAATCAAGGAGGATTATTTTTGCCCCACAGTTGAAATTTTTTCAAAGCTTTGCAATCGGTACCCTGACCAATCCCGGATTCTATGACTTTATGGAATTCAAGACCATGGAAAAAGGCTATTGGGAATCAGGTATCGAACTCAACAATATCATCAAGCAAAAGGCCGGACTGCAATACAGGGGATGGGGAGTGGGGGCATTTTACAGGTATGGTCCTTATGCCAATCACACCTTCAACGATAACCTTACCATCACTCTTTCGATGACTCTCTCATTTTAGGCTTTTAACTATAAATAGCCTTAAATCCTTGTGTAGACTTTTCCTTGTCATATCGAACGTAGAGAGATATCTATTCCGCCTTGAAGGTCATAGAATTATCTCCTCGCTGTAAGCACAAGATAACGGCTGCTCCGATTACGTCCTTGGTAGTACTTAACATTTTGTAAACATTCAGAAAAGGAATGACATCAAGTTGCACACCAGGCAGCCGTCATCCTGAGGCACGAAGGATCTCCAGAGGTCCTATTTATGTTTATTTTAATCATTTGCGGATCCTCGTGAGATGCTCCGATCACGTCATCGGTACCCTAATTGACTGGCTTTACTGTATTAGCAAAAAAATGATGGAACCACAAAAGTGTCAAAAGAAAACAAAAGTTACTGCATATCAACTTTTGGTATTTAGTCTTTTGTTCCCTTTTGTTTCTTTTGTGGTTCAAATAAAATTGGTATTTACAGAACATCAAATGACATCAGGCCATAGACCTCTCTCCCGTACTGCTGTCGGGATCGAGGTGACAAGGCAAAGTTCTATTTTACTCTTGAATGCTATTCTTAGTCAATTACTACAATTATAGAGAAATATTTGTTCAGCCTTGAAGGTCAAAGACTTCTCTTCTTGCTAGAAAACCAGGGTAAAGGACTTTCCAGTTAAGTCATTAAGTGATATACCATATTACCCAATTTCATTAGCCGCCCGAAAAACCTGAAGATTATGTTCACTTTTTTCTATGGCTTTGGTGGATTGTTCTTTGGAATACACCACTACTCTTAATTCGGACAAATCAACCAATTCATCATAAGGCCCTCTTGGAGATATCAACTTGACGAAGATGGGGGCTGTTTCTACTGCCACAAAAAGCAACATGATCATGATATTGGCCCATTTCATGGCCTCACTTTCTTTGGTCAAGATGTGAAGCGCATCCAACCTCGCAGCCAAACCATCAAACCCATCAATTCCGGGCTGAAGCTTTTCAAATTCTGCTTCCCTGGCCAAAGTCAGTTTTATGATCTGCGCATCTATTGTATCGATCCTGACCTGATGTCCTGCCCGGATAGTTGCAAGATCCTGTTGGGCAGCATCCAACTGTTGTTCTTTCTTTTTGGCATTGGTACCCAATCCGACTATCCCACTTGTCCCGTCTGTTTTGGTTCCAAACCTTTCATAATCATATTCCTGCTGTAATTTATCCCTATAGGCAAAAGCTTGGGACAATTCACTCTTCAGACTGTCTTTTTTAGCTTCAAGATCGTAGATTTCGGTGAAACCTGCTTTCAAAGCCTCTTTGCTTTGGGCTATCATTTCGGTTTTTCTCTCATCGAGTTTTCTGTTGATCTCTCTTTCAAAAATCTTCAGTTCCAAAGGTCTGGAAATGACGATGGCCAACAATACCGCAAACACGAGTCTGGGAATCGCCATTTTCCATTCTGCCCAGGCGTTGTTGCGTTTCCGCATACTGGAAACTATAAACCTGTCCAAATTGAAAATCATCAAACCCCAAACCAATCCAAATCCCAAAGCATACCAAATAGACTGAAACACAGTATAAAGTGCATAAGAAGCCGAAATTGCCGCTAACAAGCCTGTGAAGAACACCGTTCCCCCTATTCCTACATATTTATGGGTTTCAGTTGGAGTCTTGGTCAATAATGGTGCGTAGGCACCTGAACAAAACCAAAAGAAGCGGGTAATTTTATTCATAGATTCAAAACAAGATGAAGGATATGTCTCTCAAAAAACGAGCAACAAAGGGGCGAAATTATATGAGGCTATTCAATTTGTAAACGGTATGGGATGGAATGAGGCCTTGTGTCTTTCAAATGGCTATTTTTAGGGTCGAACAAAAAATAAAATAACCAAATCACCCCCCATTGATTCCTGTTCACAAACGCTCATTTTCTATAAATGCCCAATTTATGTACGATTTTGATCTATCCAATCAGGTAGAAAAATTAACTTGCAAATAAAAAGCCATGGGAACAAAATATCCAATAATCTTACTTTTCATTTTATTCATTTCTTTTACTACAGCATTTTTTACTGAAAGCTATGTACAGGACTCTGATCGGTTTAAAGACGAAGTGGAAGCACTTTCCGAAAAATACCAACAGGTAGATTGGAAAAAAGGAGGGGTGGTATTTACAGGAAGTTCAAGTATCCGAATGTGGAAAACACTGGAAAAAGACTTTCCAAAATCAAATATCATCAATACCGGATTTGGTGGTTCGCAGACGCATCACCTGATCAAATACCTGGACCAATTGGTATTGGAATTTGAGCCTAAAAAGATATTTATTTATGAAGGGGATAACGATATCAATGCAGGAAAACCGGTAAGGCAGATATTAGAAGAATTTTTTGAAATCATGGCAAGAGTAACTGCTGTTGTACCCGATGCTCAGTTTTATTTTATCAGTGCCAAACCAAGTCCATCAAGGTGGGCAAAAAAAGGGCAGTATGAGCTCTTCAATGAGCAGTTGAAAAAATTTACCATGAACCATTTTAACGCAAATTTCATTGATATTTGGACGCCCATGTTGGCCAAAGACGGAAAACCAAAACCAGAATTGTTCCTAAAAGACAATCTCCACATGAATAAAAAAGGCTATGCTATTTGGAAAAAAGCAGTGAAACCTTATTTGGAATAAAGTATGGAATTGGAAGGTGAAGATTTTAGATTTTAGATTTAAGTTCCAGTGCTATTGGGGTTAAATTGGAATTTATCTCGGCTATCGCTTCTTGGATCTCCCTCTTGGTTCTTGGCTTCCCGATGCTCGGGGCAGGCTTTGTCTCCCCGATACTCGGGTCAGGCTTTGGTTCTAAAATCTCAAATCTCACATCTCATGTCTAATCCAAAAAATACCATCAACCTCGGTCTTCAAATCGTGCCAAAAAGTAAAACACTTGATACCTATACCCTAGTGGACAAGGCCATAGAAGTGATCCAAAAATCAGGGGTCAAATATGAAGTTACTCCTTTTGAAACTGTCATGGAAGGTCCACAGGATGAATTGATGGCTATTGCCCAAAAAGCACAAAAAGCGGTTTTGGATGCAGGTGCTGATGAGGTTTTGGTTTATTATCGATTACATATCCGTAATGAGGCTGATGTAACCATGTTGGAAAAAACAGGGAAGTTTAAATCAAGGTAATTTTTTTAAATTTTTCAAATCCATCCATTATTTCTCTTTATTTTAAGTAAATTAACACTAATTGAAATAAAGCCTTGGATACGAAAAACTGTTTGTTTAAATACAATAAAATCCGAGAATTCTATAAATTAAACTACAGAAATCTAACGATTTTTACGTATTCATCACGCTTAACATATCAATGCTAGAACAATTTGTGAATTTAATAATTGAAATTAATTGACAACAATCACTTATTCCTTTTGTTAAACTATGGGGGGAGGGGAAATTGAAGAGGTAGAATTGTTGTAAATAAGATTTTAAGCAAACCCAATATTTATGAAAAGGATTATTGTATTAATGATTTTAGTTTTTTTTAGTGTAGAGACATTGAAGGCCCAGATAAAAACTGTCAGCTATAATGTGGTCAATAATGAAATCAACAGCAACAATCCATTGCCTTCTGAAGAACCATTTTTTATTAGTGGAATTCTTCCAAAAGATGTGGAAATGGTGGCGGTCGTTTTAAACCGTAGTGGAAAAAATCCTAACAGGTCGGACGAGTATTCCTGGAAAAGGGCATTTGACTTTGAGGTTTCACAATATGAGATTTTTGTATCTAACCCATTGCGAAGTAATGAACAATACGATTTAGAACTGTTTTTTTACAAAAGGGCTGAAGAGGAGCAGATGGAGTCCATCAAATCTTCCATCAACAAAAATCTGGAATCCTACATCAGGGCCAATCTCGAGGTTACCGGAGGAGGAATTAAAACAAATAATTCCAATCAGGTTGTAATCACCCAAATGAACCAAATTGTGGAAGATGCCTTGGAAGATTACAGACATTTTTTGGGAAGGGATTTCAAAGGATTTAGTGAAATTGTCAGACAAAAACTCGAGCAAAAAGACAGGCTTAAACTCAATAAAGCAAGGTTTAACCTTATCGGAAAAAACAAGGAGGATAACGACAAGGCAGCCTATGCTGCACAATACATCAGTGAATTGATTGAAGTTGTTCAAAATGAATCAGACCAATACTTGGACAACAGCCTTTTGAGTTTGGTAGATATCAGGACAGTTTCTAATTATCCAACCGAAAGAAAGCCGGGAACTTTACCCCTTAACTTTGGCTATGGTACCATTCCTATAAAAAGGAGTTTAGCCTCAACAGAATATCTTCACGGTCCCTACGCAGGACTTTCACTTCCTTTGGGAAATAGAACATTTACAAAGTTTTTAGGTAATGCCTCCTTTTCCACAGGAGTATTTCTTCAAAACTTCGAATCCTCCCAAGGTGATCAAATCGAAGGGCAGATTATCGGTATTCCAATATATGCAGGACTGGGGTATAAGGTTTTCAGAGTTTTCAGATTCAATGTCGGAGCAGTCTCACTCAATATGGATAATGGCATGGGCTCCCAACACTACATACAACCTTTTGCTGGTATCAGTCTGGAGTTCAACATTTGGATGGGACTAAACGACAGGAGGTAAGCCATGAAAAAGCTATACCTTATTTTAAGTTGTTTTATTTTGATACTCACTTTTGATTCCCATGCACAACAAAAGGATTTTGGATGGCGGTTAGGGGTGAGTGGCGGTTACAGCAATTATTACGGAGACCTCTCTCCAAATAGAATCCGTGGTATTTCAAACGGGGAGGCCATTCATCACCTGCTCTATTTCAACGAAAACTATTTTGATAAGCCATCATTCAAGTTTTCTCTTGAAAAACAATTAAGTGCCACTATCGGGCTGATGTTTTCTTATGGAGAGTATCATTTTGCCATGAGTGACCGATACAACCGTAGGGACGGTACTTTAATGCTCGAAAACCCGAACTTTGAAAGAGGGCTAAATTTCAATAACCATACCAGAGATATGGGGGTTTCATTTGTCTTTAAGGCGGACAACGACAAAATGCTGCCCGCTAAGTCATGGATAGCACCCTATTTTACATTAGGTTTTGGACTGATCAATTTTGAAGTTAAAGGCGACCTTTTGGATGCAGATGGGCTTCGTTATGATTACAATTCTACCAATATTATACATAATGGGATTTACGAAACTGACCTTCAAGCTGTCAGGACAGAACTTTCAAACGGTTATGAATCGGGAGCTTTTTACACCAATTTGGGATTGGGATTCAGGATCAGATTAGGAAACAGATTTGAAGTTTTTGCCCAATCCGATTTCCTTTACACATTCACAGATTACCTCGATGATGTCAGTGGCCAATACAGGAATTCTTATGAAAACGACTTTCAGGCCTATGCAGCAAAACCAGGAACCAATACAGTAGATTCACAAAATCCTTTTAGAGGAGACCCCAATGGCGGAAATGACTGGATCATTTATCATGGAGTTGGTATCAAATACAATCTTGGGGTAAGCAAGAAAACTTTCTCTGCACCACGATTGAGTACCTATTATCCGGAGTACGGTAAAAGCAGTAAAGCTGCTCCAGTAGAAATCCCCAAACCAACAACTGACAGCATTTTAATAGAAGCAAAAGGTGATACTTACAATTACACCTATAATATCCAATTGGCAGAAACCGAAAGACTGGATAGTTTGCGGTATATCACCCAAATTCTCGCCTGGGATCAGGAAATTCAAAAAAGGGAAAATAAAATTACCAGTGGTCAGACCAGAAATAAATCATTGTTGGAGGTTAGGAAAAATATTGATGATCAAAATGAAAAGCTTCTTGTAAATGAACTTCTTGATCTAGAAGAAAAAGAAAAACTAATCCAAGCATCGGAAAAAAACAGGTTCAACCTCAGGTACAGTATTGACAGCATTGGCAGGAGAGAAAATGAACTGAAAATGGAAATAGACAGTATTTCCAGACTTAAAAGAGATTACAGGCTGGAGCAGCGATTTTTGATTGTTCCAGGGGTGGATAGCTTAACTTTTGAAAAAGAATCATATGCTCCTGACTCTGCAAAAAGGCAAGCAAGCGTCACTTCCAAGACAGTTGAAAAAGAAAAAAGGGAGGAGATTGAAACTTTAAGGACCAATCAATTCACAGAAAAGTCAGAAAGAGTAGAAGATCAACTTGTCCAACCTCAACAGGCCCAAAGACAGGAGTTCCAACCTACCCCCAAAAGAGAGACAGAAACGATGACCCAAGATCCGGTAGCCATGACAAGGCTTGAAGAAGAAAACCGCTACCTGAGAAGTGAAAGAGACAGGTTGTTGACTGAGAGGACCCAACAGCCACAACAACAGCGTCCGCAAACCAGAAGAAGAACTACTACTACCAATCAGACCACTGTCCGCGAAGAATCCAGAATTGATGAATCGGGAAATAGAATAAGGAAGAAAAGGTGGTGGTGGCCTTTCGCTAATGCAGGTGGCGTTGCGGCTACAACTGCTATTTTATCCGATAATGATAAAAATGACCCAATCTTACCAGATTCCATATTCAGTCCTGATGTAGCAGATGTCGAAACACTTCCTCTTAATCAAAAGCAATTGGAGGACATCTCAATGGCGATAACATCTTCCATTATAGGTTCTGCCGTTACCGCTGAAATAATGAACCAAAAAGATACACCAAACCCTTCACAGCGAGCTCCTTATCCAGTCATTAGAGAAGTAATATTAAGAGACACCGTTTATGTGGACAATGATCCTGTCGTAAATATTCTAAAATCAAAAGAAGCAATCTTCTTCAAAGTAAATCAAAGAGTCCCTGATGATGAAGAAATCAATAAACTCAACGACTTGGCCAGTTTTATCTTAGATAACGAAGCATATGGTCTTGTCCTTACGGGATTTGCAGACAATACGGGAAATGTCACCTACAATCTAAAGCTCGCTGATGAAAGAATGAAAAATGTCGGAAATATCCTGACAGACAAATTCGATATTCCAAAGGAAAAATTGAGATTTGAATCAGGAGGTCAGGTGATAAGGGGAACGAGCCGTGGGTCCAATGACCTAGACAGGAAAGTGGAAGTGAGGGCGGAGATGATTGGGAAGGATGAGGGATAAAGGATGAAGGATGAGAGCAGAGTGACCGATGACGGGTGTCGGATGACCGATGTTGGTTTATCGAAGACCTGAGGATTCTGCGTCATTCTGAATGGAGCTTTTTGAAAGTATGATATTTAGTAGAACTCTTTAGCGAAATGAATAATCTCCTGTGGAAAGGATAAAGGCAAAAGGATAAGGGGTTAAGGCTGTCCGAAAGGTAATCGCAGCAGGGGGGAAGAGTGACAAGGTTGGGTTAAAAAGATTGCGAGCCGATTGGATTAGCTTGATTTTTTTAACAAATAAATGATGGAACCACAAAAGTAACAAAAGAAAACAAAAGTTACTAAATATCAACTTTTGGTGATATAGTCTTTTGTTCCCTTTTGTTTATTCTTCCTTAAAACAATGAAAACTTCAACTTATCCGTCAACAGCTCCAAGGCCAAAATGGCTTTGACAGAGTTTCCTTTTTCATTGAGTTCGGGACTCCAAACTGCTATGCTGAATTTGTGGGGCATAACTGCTGCCACTCCGCCCCCAACGCCACTTTTTCCAGGAAGGCCAACCCTGAATGCAAATTCCCCCGCTTCATCATAAAAGCCACAAGTCAACATCAATGCATTGATCCGTCTGGCATAGCTTTCAGTTACTATTTCTCGCTTGGCATAAATGGAATAACCATCATTTGCCAAAAAAGAAAAGGACCTCGCCAAGTCAACGCAGCACATTTCTATGGCACAGTGGGATACATAAGTATTTATAACTTCCTCAACTTTGTTATCGAAATTTTGGTAGGCTTTCAAAAAGTAGGCAAGCGCGGTATTCCTTTCTGAATGATTCAGTTCCGATTCCAAAACTTCTTGGTTGATTTTGACACATTCTTTTCCTGACAATTCATTGATGAATTTGCTCACTTCAGCAATGGGATCCTCAAACTTAGAGGTCAGGGCATCAGTGATGACCAACGCTCCCGCATTGATAAATGGATTTCTGGGTATCCCATTTTCAAACTCCAATTGGGCAATGGAATTGAAGGGATTACCGCTGGGTTCCACATTGACCCTTGACCACAGTTTACTTTGAAAAATATGTGCCACCATGGTAAGGGTATGCACTTTGGATATACTCTGTATGGAAAAAGGCATTTCATAATCCCCCACACCAAAGACATTTCCTTCCAAGTCAACCAATGCTAT
>NZ_JBGTCA010000201.1:0-4068 GCF_041749095.1 Aquiflexum sp.
TAAAGCACATTTCAGGAATTCAAGGTTCTTGGATATATTGCAGCCTTAAGTTAATATGATGAAAAAAATTATTGAGCAAACCTTCTCAGTACCCTTCAGGTATCAGGTGTGTTTTTTGCAAGGGGTTTTTGACTCCAAAAATGCATTATTGGCCGATTTTCTGGACAACGGAAAAGAAGCAAAGGCATTTTTTGTAATTGATAGCGGTGTGGCCCAAGCTTTTCCAAACCTTTTGAATGAAATTCATAGCTATGCTGATGCCTATCAGGAAAAATTCATATTATGTGCTGAACCATTGGTCGTTCAGGGAGGTGAAATCTCAAAAAACGATGAGGCAACCTTCAGGAAAATTGTAGATGCAACGAGTATTTTTGGGATTGACAGACATTCCTATATCGTCGGCATTGGAGGTGGGGCAGTCTTGGATATGGTCGGCTTTGCTGCTGCGATTTCCCATAGAGGGATCAGACATATCAGAATACCGACCACTGTTTTATCCCAAAACGATTCCGGAATTGGAGTCAAAAACGGCATCAATGCCTATGGTAAGAAAAACTACCTTGGAACTTTTGCACCTCCTTTTGCAGTCATCAATGACTTTAATTTCCTGACGACACTGGACGATAGGGATTGGCGTTCCGGTATCTCAGAAGCCATTAAAGTGGCTTTGATCAAGGATATGGGATTTTTTGAATGGCTGGAAAATAATGCCCCGGCTTTGGCAAACCGTGAGATGGGCCCTATGCAGGAATTGATCATCAAGTGTGCCCAAATGCACCTTGACCATATCGCAGGCAAGGACCCCTTTGAAACAGGATCTGCAAGGCCTTTGGATTTTGGACATTGGGCAGCCCACAAACTGGAGCATTTGACCCAATATCAGGTGCGGCATGGAGAAGCTGTGGCTATCGGGATTGCCTTGGACAGTACCTATTCTTATTTAAAAGGAATGATTTCCCAAGCAGATTTGATGCGTATCATCAACTTGATGAAAGCGCTGGGATTTGGCATTTATTCCCATGAATTGTCCGGCAAGGAGTTGCTGAAAGGTCTTGAGGAGTTCAGGGAACATCTAGGCGGTGAGTTGACCATTACCTTATTGGAATCTATGGGCAAGGGAATTGAGGTACATGAAATGGATAATGATCTGATTCTTCAATCCATTGATCAATTAAAATTATTTCATGAGGAGAAAGTTGTCGCTGATTCCTAAATTGTAGGATTTCTGACACTTTAATCTTATTTCAAAACTCCAATGTTTACCAAAGGACATCACCTGACATATTGCACCAATATCCATCCCGGAGAAAGATGGGCGGAAACTTTTGAAAATCTAAAGCAATATATCCCGAAAATCAAAAATGAGCTGTCTCCAAACAAACCATTTGGTATAGGACTCAGGTCCTCCCATGAGGCAAGTCTGGACCTTGCAAAACCAGAAAAACTGACTGAATTCAAAACCTGGCTGAAAGAAAATGACTGTTATGTTTTTACACTCAATGGCTTCCCCTACGGAGGATTTCACAGACAGGTAGTCAAAGATGAAGTGCACAAACCCGATTGGACTACTCCCGAAAGATTGACATATACCGGAAGACTTTTTGATATACTTTCCGACCTTTTGCCCGAAGGCCTGGATGGTGGGATTTCGACTTCTCCCCTCTCCTATAGACATTGGTACAAGACGCCTTTGGAATTGGAGGAAGCAATAAAAAAGTCAACTCTCCATCTGGCCAAAATAGCAGGGAAACTTTACAGCATTCAGCAATCAACAGGTAAACTCCTACACCTCGACATTGAACCTGAACCTGACGGCATACTTGAAAACACAAAGGAAGTAATTGATTTCTATCAAAATTATTTGGTTCCGATTGGAACCGAATACCTTGAAAAAGAATTGGGACTCTCCCGTCAGGAAGCCGAAAAATGTCTGAAAGAACATATTAGGATCTGTTATGATGTCTGTCATTTTGCTGTGGTCTATGAAAATCCCGAGGATGTTTTCGAAGCCTTTGAGGCCAATGGTATCAAAATTGGAAAAATCCAGATCAGTGCGGCTTTAAAGGCTGACATTCCTCAAAGTAGAAATGAGAGGAAAGAATTGAGAGCCTTGATATTTCCATTTTCCGAATCCACTTACCTGCATCAGGTGGTGGCCAAGGGTCAAAATGGGCAATTAGCTTCTTTCAAAGATCTGCACGAGGCCATGAATACCCTTGAATCCACCGATGCAATGGAATGGCGCATCCACTATCATGTCCCCATTTTTCTATCAGATTATGGGAGAATCTCCTCCACACAAACAGATATCCTTGAAGTGTTGAAATACATCAGTAGGAAAAAAGTCTGCAAACATTTGGAAGTGGAGACTTACACTTGGGAGGTTTTGCCGGAAGGTATCAATTTGGATCTTGGTAGTTCTATTACAAGAGAACTTCAATGGGTCATAGAAAACAGTGGAAACTCATGAAAAAAACCGTAGTCATAGATGTTGTTGCCCTTTCAAGCCGGGTAATCGGTGAGCATACCCCATTTTTGAAAAAGTGGATAGCCACAGGAAAAAAAGCGACCATTGATCCGGTGTTGCCGGCAGTGACCTGTTCGGCGCAGTCAGTTTACCTGACGGGAAAATGGCCTTCGGAAAACGGTATCGTGGGAAATGGCTGGTATTTCCGGGATGAATGCGAAGTGAAGTTTTGGAGACAGTCAAATCATCTGGTTCAAAGTGAAAAAATCTGGGACTATGCCAAGAAGAAAAATCCTGAGTTTACAGTTTCCAATATGTTCTGGTGGTACAATATGTACTCCAATGCGGACTATCAGGTAACCCCAAGGCCACTTTATCCTGCTGATGGCAGAAAATTACCGGATTGCCATAGCCATCCAATGGACCTGAGAGACAGGTTACAAAAAGAGCTTGGCCAATTCCCCCTTTTTTCTTTTTGGGGACCAAACGCCAATATCTCCTCTACCAAGTGGATAGCAGAAGCATCCAAAAAAGTCGATGATTGGCATAATCCTACCCTGACTCTGATCTATTTGCCGCACTTGGATTATAACCTGCAACGTTGTGGTATTGACTTTTCCAAAATCGGAAAAGACCTACAGGAAATTGACGCCGTCTGCAAAGACTTGATCACTTATTATGAAAATCAGGGTGCCAATGTCATACTCCTTTCAGAATATGGCATCACTTCAGTAAACAATCCCATCCATATCAACAGGATTTTGAGGGAAAAAGGATATATAGCTGTAAAAGATGAATTGGGATTGGAAACCTTGGATGCAGGGACCTGCAAAGCATTTGCCGTTTCAGATCATCAATTGGCCCATATCTTCATCAAGGATAAAAAAGACATCCCGGCTGTTAAGGCTCTTCTTGAAAAAACGCCGGGAATCGAATTGGTATTGGATGAGGAAGGTAAAAAGAAGTATCATTTAGACCATGAACGCACAGGGGAATTAGTGGCAGTAGCAGATAAGGACTCTTGGTTTACCTATTATTTTTGGCTCGATGATGCCAAAGCCCCGGATTATGCCCGATGTGTGGACATTCACCGCAAGCCGGGTTATGACCCGGTGGAAATGTTCGCCGATCCCAATATCAAATTGCTGAAAGCAAAGATCGGCATGAAGATCCTCAAAAAGAAATTGGGTTTCCGGTACTTAATGGATGTGATTCCTTTGGATGCCACTTTGGTCAAAGGATCACATGGAGCTATTCCAAAAGACAGTTTGGACCATCCTATATTTGTCAGCAAGAATCCGGATCTTTTTGAGGCAGAAAAGGTGGAGGCAGTTGATGTGATGGATTTGATATTGAAGGGGGTTTTTGGGGGGAGATAGGACGAGGATTACAAATCCTCATTATCTGGGGTTCGACATTGCAAATATCGAACAGCGGTAACAGGTGAACAGTATGGCTTCAAATTATAATTATTAGGATATTTTATTGGATTTTAATAACATTAAATCTAAAAATAAAATTAGAACAATTCTTGATTTTTTGTTTTGGTAGAAAGTAAGGTTTAAAAGGGAATAACAGGAGGGTGCAGGATACATTTCTTT
>NZ_JBGTCA010000202.1:0-15507 GCF_041749095.1 Aquiflexum sp.
TGTTTTGGAGTAATGAATGAATATCCATTTGCTCGAGGTTATCGTATAGGGATGGGCTTTCTGTAGTGTTCATAGCAATTCTTGGTGATATAGGGTTAATCCTGCAATCGGGCCTTCTATGATAATATTGACATGTATATCAACATCATAGGCTGCACTTCTGAGGATGTCACTGTTGTAGAAGGCAATAGATCCCACAAAACTGACGGGCTTCTTTTTATAATCATCATATTTCATAATATGCTTTTTGAAAAAGTCCTGAAAGGAGTTATAGTAAAGCATGTAACAGTATGGGTCCTTGATATGTTCTGTAATGAATCTGCAAAAACTGGCCATATACCTACCCGGAAATGGCCTTTGGTAAACATTTTCAATAATCGTGTTATTGTCTAATTGAAACTTGTCAATAACCTGGTTTCTTAGTTTTTTTGGCATTTCTTCATGGATGAAATCCTGAAGAAATTTTCGGCCTATATAAGCTCCGCCTCCTTCATCTCCGAGAATGTATCCCGGAGCCGGTCTTTTATCAATGATCAGTTCTCCATCATAGTCACAGCTGTTGGATCCCGTACCCAAAATACAGGCAATTCCTGGGTTATGGCCACAAGTAGCCCTTGCTGCCGCCATGAGATCATGATCCACATTGATTTCTGCTTTTTTGAAGATGTCATTCAGGGCATTGGTTACCTGAAGTCTATTTTTGGGAGAAGCACAGCCAGCCCCGTAATAAAAGATTACCTCCACATCATCCCGGAGATCCAATAAAAAGTCATCCTGAAGTTCATTGGACATTTCTTCGGCTGTTTGGTAATTGGGATTAAACCCAATGCCCCTATGCTGACCGATTTCTCCGCTTTGATTGATTACTCTCCAGTCTGTTTTGCTGGCACCACTGTCTGCGATAAGTATCATGTTATTTCATCAACTGGCCGATAGGTATGAATTTTTGGAATACCTCTTCTGTATGCGGAGCATCAGGAAGTTCATCGGTCAAATCCTGCCCTGCCCAATGTTCATAATGAGTGCCGTTTTTCCAGAGTCTGGAACCGGAAACATCATAAATGATGCCCCGGTAAGCTACCCAAATCTCGGGTCTGTCCTGACCGTTTCTAAGGGCCAGCTGTTGCCTGCTGTAAACTTTCATTTAGAATAATTTAAGCTGGGCATTGATCCACCTTTCGGGAATTTCTCCTGACTGTGCCATTTGATAGTCCTGATAGCTGCAGGGTATAATGGTACTTCTGTCAAATTTTTTCTGATCACCCTGAGGAATTTCCATCCACCATTTTTCACTTCTTATGCTTTTGTAAAATATAAGGACAGAAGGCTGGGTATCCAAAGATACGGTATATTTAATATAATCGCTGCTTTGGAAGGATAGGCTGTCTTTTCTGTCGTAGAATCCTTCAATAAAATACCATATCATCGTGGCAATAATGGCAGCTGTTTTGTTTCTGTTATCATCATAATATGGTTGGTAACCATAAATACCGATAGAAGAAAGCTTTTCATTCATGCCTGCAAACCTACAAATCTGGCAGGCTTCCTCTCCTGTCAGTCCAAAAGGCTGAGCATCTGCTGCGCCGGGGGCATCTGAAGACTGAATGGCACAGACATCAAAACTCAATAGGTCAGCATTTCTAATTATAGGCTCTACTTCCTTGAAGTTGCTCCTAAGATTTCCGATCCTGACATGGTCAAAATACAGCTTTTCCAAAACCCCGATCAGATCGATATCTGTTAGAAAACTTTGATATGCCAAATGGCTGTAATTGAACAAAAAATTAGGTTGGTGCAGTATAATGTCCTGTGAATGTTTATCAGAAGGTGTCCCTTCTTCTTCCATGTCAATTTTGGCATCAATTGTAACTAGTGACACCAATTTGTCGAGTCTTTGATACGAAAGGTATTGACCAATGTCCAAATCATGGGATCCTCCAATGAAAATCGGTAGAATCTGTTTCTTGATCAAAAACTCACCCACCGAATACATGATCTGAAGGGAGTCGTTTAAAGTATTACCGGTTTTTAGGTCTCCCAAATCTGCAATTTTATAGAGTCCATGCCCCTTTTTGAGATGATATAGCTTTTCCCTTATTTCAGAGGAACTTCTTTCGATACTATCGTTTTTAAGCATTCCCCTCTTTTCGGTCAGACCTACTATTGCAATCTGTAAACCTTTCAAGTCTGGAAAAGTATCTCCAAAAAAATGAATATAATTGAAAAATGAATTATGGCTATATTTCTGAGAGGTGATGTACTCGGGAATAGGTTCAAAGAATTGGTGTAAATCCATTGGTAGGGTTTAAATGCTATCCAAAATTAAAGAAAAAATCCTGAGTAAATAAAAAAAGTCCCGCAAAAGCGGGACTCTATTTGAGGTCTTAACCTCCGAAGTCATCAAATCTAATATTCTCTTGTGGGATGCCCATATCATCGAGAAGCTTCAGCACTGCTGCATTCATCAATGGTGGTCCACAAAGGTAATATTCCACCTCATCCGGTTCAGGATGATTTTTCAGATAATTGTCATAAAGTACTTGGTGAATAAATCCTATATAACCATCACCTTCTTTATCATCAAGAGATTTTTTTAGTTTCCAATTATCTTCAGGAAGAGGTTCTGACAGTCCTATGTGGAAGTTGAAATTAGGAAAATCCTTTTCAATGTCTCTGAACTGAGGAGTATAGAACAATTCTTTTTTAGACCGTCCACCATACCAATAAGTAACTTTTCTGTCTGTTTTTTCTGTATGGAAAAGGTGGAAGATATGTGATCTTAATGGCGCCATGCCAGCACCACCTCCAATATAGATCATTTCCCTTTCAGTCGGATTGATATGGAATTCACCATAAGGACCTGAAATGGTTACTTTATCTCCTGGCTTACGACCGAATACATAAGAAGAACAAACTCCCGGATTCACATCCATCCACTTATTATTCGCTCTGTCCCAAGGTGGGGTAGCAATACGAATGGTCAGCATAACAATGTTTCCTTCGGCAGGGTGATTGGCCATGGAATAAGCTCTGAACAATTCTTCATCATTTTTCATGGTCAGATCCCAAAGTCCGAACTTGTCCCAATCACTTTGATATACATCAGCAGGGTGACCAAGATCAGGATGGGGAGTTATATCCATTCCTTTGAAATTGACCGTGATTATAGGTACATCTATTTGGATATACCCTCCTGATTCGAAATCCAAATTTTCTCCTTCAGGAAGTTTTACTTTAAATTCTTTAATAAAGGTGGATACGTTGTAGTTGGATATTACCTCACATTCCCATTTTTTGATTCCAAAGATTTCTTCTGGAATCCTGATCTTCATGTCCTGCTTAACTTTTACCTGACAGGAAAGCCTAACGTTACCTTGTTTTTCTGCACGGCTGAGGTGACCAACTTCTGTTGGGAGAACTTCTCCGCCACCATCTTCCACCACACACTTGCACATGGCACATGTACCACCTCCACCACATGCTGATGGAAGAAAGATTTTTTGGTTACCAAGTGTACTCAATAAGGTAGAACCTGCTGAGGTGACGATCGGATTACTCTCATCTCCGTTGACGATGATTTTAACATCTCCGGAGGCGACCAATTTGGATTGTGCAAATAAGAGGATAAAAACAAGTAGCAGGATGATAATGGTGAATGCTACAATTGAGGTAATAATTACTGAACCCATTTAAATGATTGTTTTACTTTTAATTTTTCAGTAGTAGAGCCCGATTTGGGAACACAAATATATTTATTAATCAACAAATTCGGCCAAAAAGAAACTTAATTTTACCTTTTTCCTTTCGTTGACCTAGTGAAATAACTGATTAATTCCTAAGAAGGTTTAGGAGTGTCGTCAATCTGTTTTTCAACTGCCTTCTATCGATGATAAAATCCAAAAACCCGTGTTCCAAAACAAATTCGGAACTCTGAAAGCCTTTTGGCAGGTCTTTTCCGATTGTTTCCCTGATTACCCTAGGGCCGGCAAAACCGATCAACGCACCTGGTTCTGCGATGTTAAAATCCCCCAACATCGCATAAGAGGCTGTTACACCACCTGTGGTAGGGTCAGTCAAAAGGCTGATATACGGTATTCCTCCTTTGTCCAATAAGGCCAGCTTTGCAGAAGTTTTTGCCATTTGCATCAAACTGAATCCGGCTTCCATCATTCTTGCCCCACCGGATTTGGAAATCATTAAAAATGGGATTTTGTTATTTAAGGAATAGTCAATGGCTCTTGCGATTTTTTCTCCCACAACAGATCCCATGGAACCTCCGATAAAATTAAAATCCATACAGGCAATTACAATATCCATTTCATTTATCCTGCCAACTGCTGTCCGGACTGCATCTTTTAATTCTGTTTTTGTGATGGTTGCTTCGATTCTGGATTTATAGGGTTTGGTGTCCACAAATTTCAAGGGATCCCCTGAAATCATATCCTTGTCGAGTTCTTTGTAATTGTTCCCATCAAACAATATCTCAAAATATTCTGCGGAACCGATTTTGACATGATATTCATCATCCGGACAAACGTAAGAATTGTTTTTGAGCTCCCGGGTATGAATGATGCTGCCACTGGGGGTTTTATACCAAAGCCCGTCAGGGGTGTCTTTCTTTTCTTCCGTGGAAGTTTTGATTCCTTTATCAGTCCGTTTAAACCAAGCCATATTTTAGATTTATATTTTTGAAACTTTCGTTTCGGGAGACTACAAATTTATAGGTATTATCGATTAAATAAAATTTGAACAACAAATCATACAATCAGACCAAATTGTGACCACTATAATATTTTCAGATTTTTATGGAATGTTTTTCAATTATTCTGTCAAAACTCCATTAGGAGCTTAATTCAATGTAAGTTTTTCAAACTTGGGAATTTCATTTGTTATTTAAAGGAATTAGGTGAAATTCATGTTTTACTAACATATCCCTCCCGAAATGAGCTTAATTGCCCTTCTTGTTGTTTCAGCCATTATTCTTATTACTGCCTATTTTACCTATGGCAAATATGTATATAAGAAATTCGGTCTTGACGATTCCAGAAAAGCGCCTTCACATACTTACTCCGATGGCATTGATTATGTTCCAAGCAAGCCGATAGTAGTCCTTGGCCATCATTTTGCTTCTATTGCCGGGGCAGGACCTATCGTTGGACCCATTATCGCGGTTACATTTGGTTGGATCCCTGCGGTGATCTGGATTCTTGTAGGTGGAATTTTTTTTGGAGCGGTACATGATTTGGGAAGTATGGCTGCCTCATTGCGTAATCAGGGCAAATCCATTGGGGTCATCATCGAAAAAAATATTGGGAGGAAAGGAAAGCAATTATTCATTGTTTTCAGTTTTTCAACTTTGATACTTGTCATTGGCGTTTTTGCAGACATCATAGCCAAAACATTTGTGAGCAATCCCGGTGTGGCATCAGCATCCATTTTTTTTATTGGATTAGCAGTGGCTTTTGGATTGATCAATAAAATGGTTGGGAACAATAAGCAAGCATTTTTGATCATAACAATCCTTGGAGTGGTTTTGATGTATTACTTTGTTTATTTGGGGATGCAGTTGCCGTTTGTTCTGGATTACCAATTCTGGATTTATATACTGTTAGGCTACGCTTTCATTGCCTCTGTCACCCCGGTATCCATGCTATTGCAACCAAGGGATTATCTGAACAGCTTCTTATTGTACGGTCTGATCATTGCGGCAGTAGTTGGGGTTTTCATTGCCAATCCTGAGATCAAAATGGATAATGACATTCATCTCACCGCTGACAATCTTGGTTATCTGTTTCCTGTTTTGTTTGTGACCATTGCCTGCGGTGCCATCAGCGGTTTTCATTCGCTTGTCGCTTCCGGTACTACTTCCAAACAATTGGACAAAGAAAGTGATGCCAAAGTAGTAGGGTTTGGAGGGATGTTGATTGAGTCATTTTTGGCCATTATTTCGGTTGCTGCCGTAATTGTCCTGAGTAGGGGTGAATATTTAGGGAGATTGGGGGAAGAAGGTCCTGTTCCGCTTTTTGCCAGTGGCTTGGGAAGTATGATTTCGTCCATGGGTATTTCCGAATCATTTGCTATTGGATTTGTGGCTTTGACAGTTTCAGCTTTTGCTTTGACCACATTGGACACTTGTACAAGGTTAGCGAGATTCACCCTGCAGGAGTATTTCGAAGATGTCAAAAATCCAATTGGAGCCAAATTATCCCAAAACAGGTATTTATCTACAATGGTCGTGGTTCTGTTTTCCATTTTGCTTTTGGCATCGGGAAGTTTTACCACCCTTTGGCCAATTTTCGGTTCTGCCAATCAGTTGTTAGCTGCCTTAGCGCTGTTGACCATTGCTGTTTGGTTAATGCGGAAAAAAATCAACGCCACCTTTGTGATGATACCCATGTTTTTTATGTTCACAGTCACGTTGACCTCATTGGGTTTGTTTGCTTGGAAAAATTATCAAGATAAAATTTATGTGCTTTCCCTGATTGCAGGATTGCTTTTTGTGTTATCTATTGCATTGATCGTATTGGCTGCAAAAAGCCTTAGAAAAGAGGTTGAAGAACCTGTGAGGATTAGCTGAAACCATAAGAGGTTTTTTATTTAGTATTTATTCAAGGTTTATTCTTAAAAAAACCTTTGAGGTCTGAAAAAGACCTCAAAGGTTTAGACCTTTTTCAGCAGTGATTCAAAAACAACCCCTGCCCAAAGTATTGGCCGGGGATGAAACAACAAATCAATCTATGGTAATTAATTATGGATTTTAGTTGATGGGCATAATGAAGTACACTTTCAATACCTCAAAAATGCCCAAGCCAATCAGACCTATGAAAAACAGGTTTTTCATTTATTGAGCTCCATCGCCTTTGGCCTTGTTCACAGCATAAGTACCCACTTGTTTGCCTTGTTCGACACCTACTTCTGCATCGAACCGATAGTGAATACCTCCATATAGTCTGGACATGGCTGCTTCTTCTGCCCATGCCCTAAATTGCGCAGCATCAGTGGGGAAGAAATGTGCCAGGACTTCAGCGCCTGCGGATGAAAATGTGCTGTGCCCGGAAGTATAGGCAGGGAAATTAGGGGTACCAAGAATCGTCTTAAATCCGGCAATCGTCTCAACCGGCCTAGGGTAATGGTAATAGTATTTTGTATCCCAACATGCCACCCCGGCATCCATAATGGCGGAATTCATATAGGCAAAAACCCTCGCAGTCCGTAATGGATTGAGTTTGTGTTTTACGATGGATAGTTTTGCAAATTTGTTCCAATGTCCCGGAGGGGTATAGGAACCCAGACCATCTTCCCACCAATTGGCAATCCGCCTTTGATTGAGGGTCATATGTGCAGCAAACTTCTTCAATTCAGCAACATCTGCTTCGAATTGAGGGGAACCTGGTGCAGGAGGAGGGGGTGACCTTACTTCTTCCACTGTAGGCACATGCCACATTTTTACCTGACCAAAGAGAGGGGTCAAGCCTACGGGTCTTTGGGGTACTTCGGTGTTTTGCCATTTCCAACCAAACTTCTCAAAGGCGGCATTTGCTATGGAGTCTGAAACAGGTCTTGGTGTTTGTGCTTTGGACATTCCATCTGTCGAAGCCCGCTTCATGGCCAGCTTGACCACCTCTGACCCAATTTTTACACCTGCTTCAATATCACTTTGGGTATTGATACCTGCATGCACCAGACTGGCGATGTGTTCTTGGTATTTCTTATCTAGGAATGATGCTTCCAATGGGAACATGGCAGATAGGATATCTTTGGAAACCTTGGCTACCGTGGCGCCATCGGAAGGATATGAGGGTAAAGTACTTGCGGGATAAGCCGGTTTGATACTTTCATCTACTTTATATGGACCGGGACGATTGTACTGGAATTTGTAATGCCATGCTACTACCAACCCGTCAAATTGGGCTACACTGAGATATGCCAACATCCTGCTCGTGTAGGGAGGGTGCGCAAAAGGAAAGGGTGGCGGCCCGGCAGGGTTAGCAGGGCTGGCCAGTGTATAAGTGCCATCAGCATTTGGACCCGGTATCAGATTATATTTTGCAGCCAATTCAAGGGCGATTTCATTCCACCTCAAAATAGGGTTGCTTGTCCAATACCGGACTACCTGCATTTGGGAAGGAGTCAAACCTTCCATTTGTAATTTTAGGTCAGAAAGTTCTGCTTGATAAGCGCTTGAACTGGTTGTTTCCGGCACTGCAATACTGATTTGGTCAGGGGTGAATACCAGGATAGTTTTCCATGTCCCTCCATTTTCATCCAGATTGCCAAATTCGTATTCATCGAAATTCATATACCTTGGGGTTTCCTCCATGCAGGCACTTGTTGTGAGGAAAAGGATAAATAGGCCCAAATAGGATATTTTAATATTTTTCATTGTCGTGGGGATTAAAAGGCTTTAAACTGATAAGTAAGACCAACACCAACTGTTGTGGCCTTTCCCATATTTCTTCCACTTATAACTTGGTTGAAATAAAGAAGACCACCTAGTCCCCGGTCAGCTTTGATATAATATTGAAACCATCCACCAATTTGACTTACTTCCATCTTGTTGGTAGGTTGTGGTCTGTTATATGCCCGGATATCATCACCGGTCAGACAGTTCAGACTCATGAATGTGGCTTCCATTCTTAACCTGTTGCCCAAAGTCCAGTATCCTATTGCCCCATGAATATTCATGGCATTGGGAACGTTCATAAAGGATGAATACACGCTTCCGTTTTGATAATAATAATCCCGCTCAATTTCGGACTGTCCTCTCCAGAGATAGGCTAACCCTCCCCTAAATACCAAGCCGTTATCCATTTTGTATCCACCAATGCCTCTAATGCCAAGCTCCGGAGCGCCAACCCCAATACTAAATGGCATATAATCTGAGAGGTAGTTGCCAATTGGCGTACTGAAGTGGGTATTGGTCAGGAAAAAGAGCCTGCCTTTGCCCAATTGTTTTTGTAGCCAGTCCACTTTTACTGAAACGCTCAAATCCTGGATTCCGGATTGACCTACCTGGGTGCCTCCTGATGCTTGAGTGCCCACATATGGAAGGATGGTAATTATATTGATGTTTTTGGTAAGCCCCATGGCTATCATGGGCATCCCCATTTGTCTGGTGAAAGTACCAATATTGGCGTTCCCCCTTAAGTAGCTGCCTTCCCAATATTGATTCCAAGAGGAATGTTCATAGATCAGGGCAGCACAAATCTCCCCTTTCTCCATCATTACTTCATCCCAGGGAGTTTGACCGTAGGTATTGAATTGGGGAGTTCCAAATACCATCAATCCCAAGACGATTGGTAATAGTTTTTTCATAAGATTAATAAGAATTAAATATTGAAAGTTGATTATATATTGAAAAATCCGGTCTGAATTTCTTACCTACCCTGTCAATCCGATCGGATTGACAGGGTAGGTAAGAAATTCAATTATATACACAATTCCTTTTTAGAAACCTCAGAGTACAGATTTTTAAAACATTCCCAATGTAACAAACCCATCGAAAACAGTGGATTTACTTTTGTAAACCTGTTCTGTTGTGGTTGCAATCCAGGAAGGAACTATTAAAATTAGACCGGATGAAAAATCAAACCAACTCGGGGGGTGGGGTAGTTAGGTTGATGTCCTGATTCTGATAAGTTAAAAAAACAAAACCATTGTATTTGTTAATATTGATAATGCTAATAGAGAAATCAATTTCATTGATAGGTTGGGTGTAGTCTTTCACAAAGATTTTGCCCAACAAGCTATTGCTACCGGAATCCGGCAGTTCGTCATGAACCAGAGAACTTACCCACTGCTTGATGGTTTTGTCCAGGTTCTTTTTGGCACTGTCGGGAACATAAACTATCTGCAATGTATCGTTGATATACCGCTGCTTAATGACCCTGTAATATTGTCCGTCTTTTTGAAAACTTGTGTTAGTTGCCCTAAATTCCTCTTCATCGGCCATGTAAGGAATGGAAAGGGGAATTTCCATAATCCGCTCCTCAAATTCACTCTGGTTTTCACTGTAGATTTTTTCCGACCAATGATTTTCTATCTGTAGCCTGAAGGAAAAATATGCCACATAATACCCAAATTGGTACAATGCGAAACAAAAAAGAAGGAATATGGCTACTGTCTTTCTCAATTGATATCATTATTCAGTCAGAAATTTACATTAATAAATTAAAATATGATAAATGTCACTTATTTTTTTTAAGTCAGATATAGGCCTTCTACTTATGAAATACTAATTTCAATAGATTTAACATGAAGACTTTTGGCTGCAATTGTCCAAACTGCCGAAGTGAAAGGCCTTTGATCAATCAAATGATAGAAAGAATCAGCAATAACATCAGCGAAACTACTGTCAACAGGCCGTAAACCTTGATCACCTTCAATCTATTGAACCGATCCAGAAACCAAAGTACCAATACCGGACGGATCAATCCGAGTATAAGACCTACAAAAGAAAGCGTAAGCAGGATTTGAATAAAGAGTAAAAAAGTCTCTTTCATGATGCTATAAAAAAAGGAAAGGTTGTAGTCGTTCCTTTTTATGTTTTATTTCTTACGTTTTATCTCTTGCATATGATAGCCTTCAATGGTATCATCCACCAGAATGTCGTTGAATTTCTTGATGGATATCCCACATTCGTATCCTGCTTTGACTTCGGATACATCATCTTTGAATCGTTTCAATTGATCGATCTCACCGTCATGAATGACTATACCGTCTCTGACTACACGGATTTTGTGTTTTCGTGAAATGAATCCGTCGGTCACATAACATCCTGCAACAGTTCCGATTTTGGAGATTTTGAATACTTCCCTTACCTGTATATTTCCGGTAATGATTTCTTCAAACTCAGGTTCCAACATTCCTTCAATGGCGTCCTTGATCTGATTGATGGCATCGTATATAATGGAGTAATGTCTGATTTCAATTTCTTCCTGTTCAGCAATCTTTTTGGCATTTGCAGAAGGCCTGACCTGGAACCCCAGGATAATTGCATCAGAGGCAGAAGCCAGCAATACGTCTGATTCGGAAATCTGCCCTACGCCCTTATGGATAATATTGACAGAAACCTCGTCTTTTGAAAGCTTGAGCAAGGAATCAGAAAGTGCTTCCACTGAACCATCCACATCACCTTTGATAATGATGTTGAGTTCTTTGAAACTGCCTATGGCCAACCTTCTTCCGATTTCGTCCAAAGTGATATGCTTCTTAGTCCGCATGCTTTGTTCACGAAGAATCTGTTCTCTGGAATTGGCGATTTCCCTGGCTTCTCTTTCTGAGTCATATACTTTGAAGGTGTCACCTGCTTGTGGTGCACCCGCCAATCCCAACACCTGAACCGGTGTGGAAGGGCCTGCTTTATCCAGTTTTTTACCTTTATGGTCAAACATGGCCTTGACACGGCCATAGTGAGGGCCTGCCAACATGGTGTCACCCACTCGCAGTGTTCCGGCCTGAACCATCACAGTGGCCACATAACCCCTTCCTTTGTCCAAAGAAGCTTCTACGACTGTACCAACTGCGTTTTTATCTGGATTGGCTTTTAATTCTAGAATTTCTGCCTCTAGCAATACTTTCTCCAAAAGTTCTTCGACACCTACACCTGTCTTTGCGGAGATGTCCTGAGACTGGTATTTACCGCCCCATTCTTCCACCAACAGATTCATATTGGCTAGTTCTTCTTTTATTTTATTGGGGTTGGCGTTTGGTTTATCAATTTTATTGATTGCAAAAATCATCGGAACACCCGCTACCTGTGCGTGATTGATGGCTTCTTTGGTCTGGGGCATGATATTGTCATCAGCTGCTATCACAATGATGGCAACATCTGTTATTTTCGCTCCTCTTGCACGCATGGCGGTAAATGCTTCGTGTCCCGGTGTATCCAAAAAGGCGATTTTGTCACCTTCTTTGGTTGTCACATCGTATGCGCCAATGTGCTGAGTAATACCACCTGCTTCATCCGCTGTTACTTTGGCTCTTCTTATATAATCAAGCAAGGAAGTTTTACCATGATCGACGTGACCCATGATGGTTACTATCGGTGCACGGTCAAGTAATTCCTCAGGGGTATCTATTGCTTCAATGGTTTCTGCTTCTTCATCCGGCTTGGTGAATTCAACTTCGTAATTGAATTCATCAGCAATAATGGTAATGGCTTCTGCATCCAATCTCTGATTGATGGAAACGAACATGCCCAGAGACATACAGGTAGAAATCACCTGGTTGACAGAAACATCCATCAGCGAGGCCAAATCGTTGGCAGAAATAAATTCTGTTACCCTTAAGATTTTGTTTTCCTCAATTCCCTCAACTTCCTCTTTATTTCTATCTGTTCTCTTATCTCTTCTTTTTGATTTTCCTCCACCGGATTTTCCTCCACCCTGCAGTCTTGCAAGGGTCTGCTTGATCTGATCTTGGATTTCTTTCTGAGTAGGTTCAGCTTTTTGGATTCTTCCGGTCGGCTGTTGGCCAGGTCTTGGTCTTCCATGACCTTGTCCACCGGCGCCTTGGGGTTTTCGGTCTCTTTGCTGACCACCTTGATTGGGACCCCCACCTTGTCCCGGAGGTCTTGATTTATTGGCAACGCCTTCCGGACCTTTGGCTGGGGCACTAGGTGTTCCAGGTTTTTTATCAATTCTCTTGCGGAGCCTTTTCTTTTTATCTTTTCCTTTTTCGTCAGAAGAAGCAACAGGTTTCCCTTTTTTCTTCGACCTGTCGTCAGGAAGATCGATTTTTCCCAGGACTGTTAATCCTTTCAAAGCATCCGCTTTTGCAGATATGACTTTGTTTTCCGATTTTGCTTCCGGTTTAGCGGTCAGTACTTCCAATATTGGAGGCTTAACCTCAGGTTTGATGGGAGTTGGTTTTTCAAGTTCAACTACAGGTTTCTTCTCTTCTTTGACAGCTGGTGGGGACTCCACTTTTATTTCTTCAACCGGTTTTTTAGCGACTTCTTCCCTTTTAGTTTCCTCTGCCTGAATGATTGTTTTTTCTGTATCTTTTTCAGCCTTTTCTATTTTCTCAATCGGTGGGGCTTCTTGTGGTTTCGGTTCTTCTTTTTTGGGTTCCTCTCTTTTGGCAGTGAGGTCAATTTTCCCCAACACTTTTATTCCCTGCAATTTGGGAGCTTCTGCTGAAACTTTCTCCACTTCAGCTTCTTCTACCTTAGGTTGTGGGGCTGTTGGAGCAGGCTTGACAGGCTCCTCTTTTTTAGCTTCTGGTGTTGGTGTTGGGTCAGGTTTCTTTTCTTCCTTCACCTCGGATTCCGCCTCTATGGTAAAAGTATCATGATGACGCTTACCAATAGAAAGGTGCGAAGCTTCCTCCTTGTCCTGTGCAGAGGATTTAAACTCCTTGGCCAACATTTCAAATTGGTCGAGGTTGATTTTGGAGTTAGGATTATTTTCTACTTCAAAGCCTTTTTTGGCCAGAGAATCCACAATCGTAGCAATTCCTACGTTGAGTTTTCTGGCTGCTTGGCCTAGTCGCATCATTTTTTCTTCTGACATACGCTAAAAACTCTTTCTTAATTTTTCGCAAATATAGGCCAATTATTGGGTTAATCGGCCTTTATTCACTGTTCAAATTCCTGTTTTAAAATCCTGAATATCTCGTCAATGGTCTCTTCTTCAAGTTCAGTCCTTCTCAAAAGGTCTTCTTTGGTCAAAGTCAATACACTTTTGGCTGTATCCAATCCTGTTTTTTTCAATTCATCAATTACCCAACTATCTATTTCATCCCCAAATTCTTCAAGATCCACATCTTCTTCCTCTTCGTATTCGCTCAATTCCCTGAATACGTCGATTTCATATCCCACCAGTCTTGATGCCAACCGTATATTGAAGCCACCTTTTCCGATAGCCATAGAAACCTGATCAGGTTTAAGGAAAACCGAAATTCTTTTATGGTCTTTGTCCACCTGTATAGAGGTGACCTTTGCGGGACTCAAAGCCCTTGATACATAAAGGTCAAGGTTGTCCGTAAAATTGATGACATCAATATTCTCATTTTGAAGCTCACGCACAATGGCATGGATCCGGCTACCTTTCATGCCAACACAGGCACCTACCGGATCAATTCTGTCATCGTAAGATTCTACAGCTACTTTTGCTCTTTCTCCCGGCTCTCTGACGATTTTCTTGATTGTGATCAGTCCATCAAATACTTCGGGCACTTCGTTTTCGAACAATCGCTCCAAAAATATGGGGGAAGTTCGGGAAAGGATGATTTTGGGATTTCCATTGAACATTTCCACTTTGTGGACTATAGCCCTGATAGAATCGCCTTTTCTGAAGCGGTCTTTAGGAATCTGTTCTCCTTTAGGAAGAATCAGTTCATTTCCTTCACCATCAATAAGTAGTGCTTCCCTTCCCAATATCTGGTAAACTTCTGCGGATACGATTTCACCTACAAGTTCTTCATATTGGTTGAAAAGAAGGTCTTTTTCCAAATCCTTGATTTTCTGGATCAATGTCTGTCGGGCCATCATGACAGCCCTTCTTCCAAAGTCCTCCAATTCGATCTTTTCGTAAACCTCTTCTCCTACCTCAAAATCAGGTTCGATTTTTTGGGCATCGGTCAAGCTGATTTTATCAAAATCCCAGATGTCTTCGGAATTGTCGTCGACAATTTCCCTGATCCTTAAGATTTCGAGGTCACCTTTGTCTGCATTGATGGTCACATCAAAGTTTTCATCGGTTTCGTATTTTTTGCGAATCATCGCCCTAAACACATCCTCCAAGATACGGATCATGGTAGGACGGTCCACATTTTTAGACTTTGCAAACTCTGCAAATGATTCTATGAGTATTTTAGCATCCATTTTATTTATTTGAAAGAGACTAACACAATTGATTTCTTAATCTGTTCAAAGGGTACAGTAAGTTCCTGTTCCTGGGCTTTTTTACCTTTTTCTTTAATTTTTGTCACAAGCTTGATTTCTGATATTCCTACCTCGAGTAGTTTGCCTTCTGTTTCTTTTCCGTCAACTAAAGTCAATTTCAGATTTCTACCGATATTTTTGGTATATTGTCTTTTGGAAGCTAATGGAAAATCCACGCCTGGCGAAGAGACCTCTAATATATAGGCCTCAGGTAACAGTTCTTTAGCTTCAATTTCTTCACCCACCTGACGGCTTACCAATGCGCAATTCTCAATACTTACACCTTGATCGGAGTCAATAAGGACTTTCAACTGGGGTCTACTGCCTTTCTCGATCAATTGTATATCGACCAGAAAATGACTTTCGTCAGGCAGGTGTTTGCTTACAATTTCTTCAAGGATTTGATTGAGACTCATGTGCAACAGGGCTATGAAATGAAAGAGGGGACTTGTGTCCCCTCAGTTAAGCTTGGTATTACGATGCAAAGTTAATAAAATTATTCCCACAAAAAAAAACACGAAACTTGTAATAAATTGGGAATTAGATAATAATTTTGCCCGCCCACGTTAGATGTTCTGCGCTGCATTGCTAAATTTACACGATTATCTATCATCAAATCA
>NZ_JBGTCA010000203.1:0-17580 GCF_041749095.1 Aquiflexum sp.
CCAATCCTGAAGGTTATAGAAAGGCCCTGAGATTAATGAAAATGGCGGAAAAGTTCGGAAAGCCTATCGTAACCCTAATCGATACTCCGGGTGCATTTCCGGGAATTGAAGCCGAGGAGAGGGGGCAGGGAGAAGCCATAGCCAGGAACCTGAAAGAAATGTTTATGCTGAAGGTCCCCGTCATCTGTATCATTATCGGAGAAGGTGCCTCAGGAGGAGCATTGGGAATTGCGATTGGTGATAAGGTATATATGTTGGAAAATACCTGGTATTCTGTCATCTCTCCGGAATCATGTTCATCTATCTTGTGGAGAAGTTGGGATTATAAAGAACAGGCTGCCGAAGCATTGAAGCTTACTGCTATAGATATGAAAACCAACGGTCTGATTGATGGGATTATTGAAGAACCACTTGGTGGCGCTCATAAGGACATGAAAAAAATGGCCGGAACCATTAAACAGACAATTCTTGAAGCATTGAAAGAATTGGATAAAATAAAGCCTGAAAAACGCATTGACCAAAGGATTGACAAATTCTGTGCAATGGGAGTTTTTGAGGAATAGTCAAAAGTCTTTTAACCCACAAATCCTTTTATTTCCATTTTTGGAACATTGGGTTTGTGGGTTTTTTTATTTCTAGAAATTGATCAATGAAATTGCATGTCATCAATACAGGTTTTTTTAAATTGGATGGAGGTGCTATGTTTGGCGTCGTTCCGAAAGTCCTTTGGTCAAAATCCAACCCTGCGGATGAAAACAATCTTTGTACCTGGGCCATGCGTTGTTTGCTTGTGGAGTTGGGAGATCGGCTGATTTTGATTGATAATGGGATAGGGGACAAGCAGGATGCCAGATTTTTTTCACATTATTACCTACATGGAGATATGAGTCTTGAAAGCTCACTACAAAACAAAGGATTTAGCTTTAAAGATATTACTGACAACTTTCTGACCCATTTACATTTTGACCATTGTGGGGGTGGAGTAAGATATCGAAATGGAAATCCGGATAAATTGGAAATGACCTTTCCGAATGCAGTCTATTGGTCAAATAATGACCATTGGAAATGGGCCATCAAACCTAATCCAAGGGAAAAGGCTTCCTTATTGGAAGAAAATATTATTCCGATGCAGGAAAGCGGTCAGTTGAAATTTCTTGATTTGAATGAAAAGAAATTCGGTACCTCATTTGAATTTTTGACTGCTGATGGACATACGGATAAGCAGATGCTGCCCAAGCTCAACTATAGAGGAAGAACTGTTGTTTTTGCGGCTGACCTGCTGCCTTCTGTTGGACATATTCCTTTGCCTTATGTAATGGGTTATGATATCCGTCCTTTAATAACCTTGGAGGAGAAAAAGACTTTTTTGGAGGAAGCGGCTTTGAACAATTATGTTATATTTCTGGAACATGATCCCATAAACGAATGCTGCACAGTAAAAATGACTGAAAAAGGCGTACGTTTGGACCAAACATTTTCACTGGATGAACTTTGATAAAAAAATTGGAATAGCCCTTTCAGGTGGGGGAGTTAGAGGAGTTGCACATTTAGGTGTTTTAAAGGCCCTAAACCAACATGGAATATTTCCAAACAGGTTCAGTGGATGCAGTGCAGGTGCCATTGCAGGTGCTTTTTACTGTAGCGGAATGGAACCGGATGAAATACTGGAAATCATCATCAAAACCAACTTTTTCAAATTCATAAAACCGGCAATCAGCTGGACCGGAATCCTAAAAATGGATTCAGTAGAAGAACTCTATGCCAAGTACCTGCCAACGAATAATTTTGCCGATCTTAAAATTCCACTAACTCTGGTAGCTGTCGATATCACAAGGGCAAAGGTAGTTTATTTCTCAGAAGGAGAATTGATCAAACCATTAATGGCATCATCCTGTATTCCGGGAATGTTTGACCCCATGGAATTCAATGATGTGTTTTATGTGGATGGTGGTGTCCTTAATAATCTTCCGGTAGAACCTTTGGAAGGAATCTGTGATGCGATCATTGGCGTAAACTGTAACCATCTGCCCGTTGAACACAATATCAAAAACATCAAAAAACTCATTGAAAGATCAGTAATTATGTCAATGAATTACAATACTTACAGCAGAAAACCAAGTTGCGATTATTTTATTGAACCTAAAGGACTTGCCAGGTATGGTGTTTTGGAAATCAAAAAGGCCAAAGAAATTTTTGAGGCTGGTTTTCAAACAGCAGTTGAATTTATTGCGGAAAACCCGGGAATAACAGAACTTGCAACCGATAAAAAAATGTAGTAAATCATGATGAAATTTTTGTCAAGAATAGTTTTTTGGATCAGTGGTTGGTCTTTGAATATTGGCTGGCCAAAAGACCTGAAAAAAGCAGTCCTGATTGCTATTCCCCATACAAGTAACTGGGATATACTGTATGCAAGGGCAGCATTTTTCCTGATGGATATTCCTGTCAGATTTACCATCAAAAAAGAAGTCATGATTGGACCTTTGGGTTGGTTGATCAAAGGACTGGGAGGAATAGCCATTGATAGAAAGCGAGTTCCGGGAGGAAGAAAGCAAACCTACACAGAGGCAATGGTCAACATGCTGAAAGATTCTGATGAATTGGTCATCATGGTGACTCCCGAAGGTACTCGAAGCTATGCCCCGAGATGGAAGTCAGGGTTTTACCATATTGCATTGGGAGCAGATGTCCCTATAGTAATGGGATACTTGGACTATAAAAAGAAAGAAGCTGGCATTGGACCCATTATTTATCCCAATGGAAAATTGGATGAACAAATAGAAGAAATGAAGGCTTTTGGAAGAACGGTCACCGGAAAGTATCCTGAGAACGGAATCCGGTAATGAGAATGATCAATCCTTGTGTACGAATAGCATTGATTTTGCGTAGAACTTAAACAGGTTGATATTTTTATTAGAACTTTCGGATATTTAAAAGCATAAAGGTAAATATTTTGAAATCATGTTTAAATCGAATTTCAGGAAATTCAAAAAATACACATCCTTCCAAATCATTCTGGAGAGTGTAAAAGATTTTGCCAAAAACGAGGCGATGACCTTTGCTGCTTCTACAGCTTTTTATACCATATTTAGCCTACCGGGCCTATTGATTGTCTCACTAACGGTGGCCTCTTATTTTTATAGTGAAGGAGAAGTACGTGAAGAGTTACTTAATCAAGTCACTGAAACTTTGGGTTCGGACAGTGCCGAAACCTTCGATAATATCATTCAAAGTGCCAGAGTGGATAACCAGAGTTTTTGGGCCAAAGTACTGGGGGTAGGAGTATTAATATTCAGTGCAACGACCGTATTTATAAGTTTGCAGAACAGTATCAATCATATTTGGCATATAAAAGCCAAGCCTGCAAGGGGATTTTTAAAATTTCTGATTAACCGGTTACTTAGTTTTTCTATGGTTGCTTCAATTGGATTTGTTTTGTTGGTTTCCCTTTTAGTTGACGCTATCATTGTGATATTTTTTAGATATTTATCGAATTTACTTGATGAATCCACCTTGTTTTTAGCTTCCATTGCAAACTTTTTATTTGCGCAGGGCATTTTGGTTATCATTTTTGGCCTTATGTATAGAGTTCTTCCAGATGCCCGAGTAAAATGGAGAGATGTTTGGCTGGGAGCGTTTGTGACTATGCTTCTGTTTGCTTTGGGAAAATACTTATTGGGTATTTATATGGCAAATTCAGATGTTGGAGATGCCTATGGTACCGCAGGATCCTTGGTATTTATCCTCATTTGGATTTATTATTCGGTGATCATCTTCTTGTTCGGAGCTCAGATTACTTTTTACATTGCAGAAAAAGCCGGGGGAAGTATAACACCTTACAAGGAAGCCGTAAGGGTAGAATTGATGGAAGTAGATGGTGATGGAGAGGTGATCAAAAAAGCTACAGATAAGGATACGCCCCAGGAAATAAAGCAGGCCGGGGTGGAGGAAGATAAAGCCATAGAAAAAGAAAAAAAGGATGAAGAGAAGGAAAAGCAAGAAAAGAATGATAAAATTGATTGACAACAATATATCGAATATCAATTAAAGGGAATCCCGTAATTCATTCAACTGTCAAAGTAATATCATCAAAGAAAACCTTACCGGTTGTCCTAGGTCCCATTACCAGATAAACCGTGATAAATTCGACATCTTTTGGAAAGCTTGGAATGGAGACCGCTAAAGGTTCCCAATCAAAAGTCCCAAAAATCCGAAATCTGTTTTGGGAGGACAAAAATCTGTTGATGGTTGTTCCTTCGCTGTCCTCAACAGGAAACATCCTGACCGAAATGTAAATGTTACTGCCAGTGCTTTTTAATTCAATATTTTCACCTTTTAAATGAGCCCTTAAGGTCAAGCGTCTTCCTTCTGAGGGCATTGGGCCATCGTAGGTTTGTCTCCATAAAGCAGCATTTACATTGAGGCTGTCCTGATTTTCAATAAATAATGATCTGTTTCCGGATAGAAAAGTTTCCTGACTGATCCCTAAAGAAAACCCATCGTTTGTGACAGGTACCCACGGAGAAAATGAATCCGGGGATAAAGAAATATCCGTGTTCCGTAATAATTGTGAATTTGCAGGTAATCCATCTTTTCCAGAATCGCATTGGAATAATAGCAGGCAGATTAATATGACGGGTAATGCTTTGTTCATGTAGAAAAGATAAATGACCTATCCCGAAAAACGGATATATATTGGGGAGGTTTAAAAATTTTTTTAAATCAATATTTTTAATCCTATATTGTTTCAATAACCCAAAATACTGTTGAATATGAAAAAATGGCTAAAGGTTAGCTTGATACTGTTATTGGTTTTTGCAGTTATTTTTGTCTCCTACACATTTTATCAATTTAGGGACCGTCACAAGGGATATGTGGTCGATCTAAAGATCAATTCTGGCCATTTATCATCTATCAAAGCAGGATTTTCCAAAGTTGACATCACTCCAATTGATTTCGATACTTGGACTGACGAGAATAGTGATGCCCGATTCAACGAGAAGGACGGGGATGTTTACCAGGACCTGAACGGCAACGGAAAATTTGATCCCATTTATTTGGCCGGTTTTCACCATAACAGACCTGCCTCAGGTGTCAACGATCCCCTATGGGCCAGGACAATGGTGTTGGATGATGGCAATTCGAAGTTGGCTTTGTGTGTCATTGATATGATTGGGTTTGGTCATGATGAAGTAGTCAGGGTAAGGAAAAGATTGAAAGAGTCGCTGAAAATTGATTATTTGATCATTTCCAGTACCCATGTGCATTCTTCGCCTGATTTGATGGGCATGTGGGGAAAGAATGAATATTCCAATGGCGTCAACGCCGATTACCTTGAGTTTGTCATGAAGGGAATTCTAGAGTCAGTGGAAAATGCCACCAATGTACTTGAACCAGCTTATTTCAGATTTGCAATAGATGAAGAGGCAGCACTTCCATTGGTGGGTGATACCAGAGATCCACAGGTCTTTGATGCGGCTATTCGGATTATGCAAGTGATGGCTTCAAATGATGACCGTACTTTGGGTACTCTCATGAATTGGGGAAATCATCCTGAAACACTTTGGTCAGTAAACACGCTGATCAGTTCTGATTTCCCTCACTATTTCAGGGAATATGTAGAAAATGGAATAATGGAAAACGATAGTGTCAAACTTGAAGGTGTCGGAGGTGTAGCAGTTTTCCTAAATGGTGCTCTTGGAGGTTTGATGACAACGCATCCGAGTATTCCAATTGCAGATCCTTATTCAGGAAAAGTCTTTCAGGAAGAAAACAATGATAAAATCGATGCACAAGGCAAAGCACTTGCCAAAATTGTTCTGGAAAAATTAGCAGGTGACACCCTGGTAGGAGTTAATTCAGCTAATCTCAATATCCGGGCGAAAACCGTAGAACTCTCCTTGGACAACAAACTATTTAAGTTAGCCGCATGGATCGGTATTTTCAAAAGAGGTTTAAGTTCTCGGTGGAAAATAAGGTCTGAAGTGGCCGTATGGACCATGGGGCCGGCATCATTTGTACATGTTCCCGGGGAACTGTATCCTGAGATATTGAACGGTGGAGTAGAGTCTCCTGAGGGTGCTGATTTTGGTATTGAACCGGTCGAGGTTCCTGCTATCAGGTCGGTCATGCCAGGTCAATTCAGGTTTTTCAATGGCATGTCCAATGACATGATCGGCTATATAGTTCCTAAAAGTCAATGGGATGAAAAACCGCCCTTTACCTATGGAAAAGAAAAAAGACCCTATGGTGAAATCAATTCCCTTGGTCCGGACACAGCACCTGTTCTTCACAAACTGGTTTTGGAATTGTTGGAGGATTTAAGATAGGGATGGGTATATGGATATTTTCAAAAGTGGCTGGACAAGTAAAAACTAAATTAAACCCTGGTTTCTGAAATCAATATCCTAATTTCAAGTATCTACAAATATCTGATTGCATTTAAATACTTGGATTAAATACAGATCTTTATTTCAAATAATCAATTTTCACCAACCCAATAATCACCATGCAAGACAGCATTCTGACAGCAGTTTTTCTTCCTTTGGCCCTAGCATTTATTATGCTTGGAATGGGTCTATCACTTTCGATTAAGGACTTCAAGAATATATTTGTTTATCCCAAAGCCATGATTATTGGCCTGACAAACCAACTTATCTTGCTTCCTATATTTGGATTTGCCCTTGCACAGGTTTTTGGGCTGACAGGTGCTATGGCGGTAGGAGTGATGATTTTGGCAGCTTGTCCCGGAGGAGCTACTTCCAACTTGATCACCCACCTTTCGAGGGGAGATATCGCCCTATCGATCAGTCTGACGGCGGTAAGTTCTTTTATCACCATAATTACCATCCCCATCATTGTTAATTTTGCCATTGCTTTTTTTGGAGAAGAAGGGAGTATTAGACTTCCTGTATTACAGACAATTATTCAGATTATGGGAGTCACTGTAGTTCCTGTATCTATTGGTATGTTTTTGAAGAAAAGATTTCCTGTTTTGGCCATTAAAGCAGACAGACCTGTAAGGATCGCATCGGCCGTGATATTTGCTGCTGTATTGATTGCAGCTATTCTAAAAGAAAGAGATTCAATCGTTGAATTCTTTATTCTTACCGGGCCGATTATGCTTTCCTTGAACATCTTGACTTTAGTAGTTGGGTTCTTTTTGGCCTCTGTTTTTTTACTACCCAAAAAGCAAAGGCTCACAGTATCCATTGAATCGGGAATTCAAAATGGAACCTTGGGCATTATGATTGCGGCCACATTGTTGAAAAATTCGGAGATGACCATTCCGATTGCGATTTATAGTTTGATCATGTTTATCACTTCAGCAGTCATCATATTCTGGGCCAATAAGAAGTAAGTTTAATCTGGTCCAAATGGAGGCCTAAAAACTCCATTGTTTTTAGAAAATGATCAGGCAAGTCAGCCTGCAATATGATTTCCTGTTTTGTGAAAGGATGTGAAAATTTTATTTGCCTGGCATGCAGCAACATATTTTCCAATCCGAACCGTGCTCTGAAAAAATTATTCTGCTTGTTGTCTCCATGGGTTCTGTCTCCGATTACATAATGACGCGCATGTGCCATGTGTCTTCTTATCTGATGCATCCTTCCGGTATGGGGATATACTTTCAATAGTGAATACCTGCTTGTCGGATACTTTGGAGAGGAAGCAAATGGTATTTCCGATTGGGATAAAGACCAATAGGATGTTTGTGCTTCCTGCAAATCTCCATACAGTTTTTTCTTTAATGGACGATCGATAATTCCATGGTCAATTTCCATGTAACCGCGGACTATACATAAGTAATATTTTTCCACTGCGGTTGTAGGAAACAGGGGCTGTAGAATTGAAGCAGCTTCTGAGGATTTGGCAAACATCAAAACCCCACTTGTTGGCCTGTCGATTCGGTGGAGTGGATACACTTTTTGGCCAATTTGATCCCTTAATAGTTGTAGCGCATACAGTGCCTCCTCTTCTTTTGCAATACTGGTTTTGTGTACCAAAATCCCCGCAGGTTTATTGATCCCAATATAAAAATCATCTTCAAAGAGTATTTCTAAAACGGGCTTTTCAAAAGTCATTTTGTATTGTTTAAAGTTTTATTTAATAATGATCTGATCATCATTGTGCTTTTAATATTTCTGCAAAATACCCTGTTTCAGGTATTTTTTAATTTGAAGAAAGATTTTAGAATAGATCAATTATACTATTTGAAATAACATTGCAAAGTAAGTCTTCCCTTCCAATCTTCATTTTTAAATTGAAAATTTTAATGAAGCCAATTACATTTTCACCAAAAGGGCAAAAGCTCAATTTGAGCTTTTGCCCTTTTGGTGAAAATTATCCCACTTATCCTATTCAATATCAATCTATATAAATACTAAGGACTGTTTTTAGAGATCAATTATCTTAGTCGAAGAATTTGACTCAAATATGATATGAAAAAACAATTATTGACTTTATGCCTGTTGCTCTTAACCATGTCATTTGGATTTGCTCAGGAGAATAGGGAAATCAAGGTAGAATCCGCCTCAGTGACCAATGGTGAAATTACTATCAAAGGAAAAAGAGTGCCCTATAAAGCCACTGCAGGCACAATGCCTGTTTGGAATGAAGAAGGTAAGCCTATCGCTTCTTTGTTTTTCACCTACTATGAAAGGACAGATATCAGTGACAAAGCGACTCGACCATTGGTTTTCTCATTCAACGGAGGTCCGGGTTCAGGATCTCTATGGATGCACTTGGCCTACACAGGCCCTTACAAATTGAATATTGACGATGAGGGAAATCCACTTCAACCATATGTAGTCAATCAAAATCCCCATTCTATTCTGGATGTTGCGGACATTATTTATATTGACCCGGTCAACACAGGGTATTCCAGAATTCTGGACAAAGAAACTCCGAGATCCACTTTTTTCGGAATCAATTCGGACATCAAATACCTGGCGGATTGGGTGAAGACCTTTGTGACAAGACAAAACAGGTGGGCTTCTCCAAAATACCTGATCGGGGAAAGTTATGGGACTACCCGTGTGGCTGGATTGGTGCATGAATTGCAAAATTCCCATTGGATGTATTTCAACGGAGTGGTTTTGGTTTCCCCAACACCTATGGGACTGGACAGAAGCGGTCCTGTAGCCAAAGCCAATTACCTGCCATACTTTGCCGCCACCTCTTGGTACCATAAAGTGCTTCCTTCAGATCTTCAAAGTAGGGATTTGGACGACATACTCCCTGAAGTGGAAAAATACACTTTGGATGTTCTTATTCCTGCCATTACAAAAGGTGGTTCCCTGGACCCTGCAGAAAGGAAAGAAATTGCCAAAAAGATGTCTTATTACTCAGGCTTGAGTGAGCAGGTAATATTGAACCATGCATTGGCAGTCCCAACCAGTTTCTATTGGAAAGAATTGATGAGGGATAAAGGCCTGACCATTGGAAGGTTAGATAGCCGCTACAGAGGAATCGATCAAATTGATGCAGGAGAAAGGTATGATTATGACCCGGCCTTGAGTTCCTGGAACCATGCATTTTCACCGGCCATGAATCATTATGCCAAAAACATTTTGAAATTTGACACTGATCTGACTTATTACCTTTTTGGTCCGGTACATCCATGGGACAGAAGCAATGAGAATACTGGAATGCAACTGGCGCAGGCAATGTTGCAGAATCCATACTTACATGTGATGACTCAATCTGGATATTTTGATGGTGGTACGGATTATTTCAATGCCAAATACAACATGTGGCAAATCGATCCTGCCGGCAAAATGCAGGACAGGTTAAGCTTCAAAGGATATAGAAGCGGTCACATGATGTACCTACGTGCCGAAGATCTGGCCACCTCCAACGAAGATATCAGACAGTTTATTCAAAAGACCTTGCCGGGAAAAGGAGTTCCTGCGAAATATTGATAGAGAGAAATCTGTTCTGCCTAGGGGTTATAGACCTCTCCTGCCGTCGAGGTGACATGGCAAGGTTTATTTAAATAGCTGTCCTTGTTTTGATGGATAGACTATTGGTATTTAACTTCTCCTTGTCATTTCGCCTGCCTGCCGTGGCAGGACCGTAGGGAGAAATCTTTAACCTTTAACCGGGCAATTAGACCTCTCCTGTCGTCGAGGTGACAAGGATAAGTCTTTTTAACGAGCTGTCCTTGTTTTAATGGATAGCTACTGGCATTTAACTCCTCCTTGTCATTTCGACGGTAGGAGAAATCTGTTCTGCCTATGGTTTATAGACCTCTCCTGACGTCGAGGTGACAAGGCAAGGTCCTTTTCACTAGCAATCCTTTGTTTGATGGAATGGTACTGGCATTTAATTCAAACATACCTCCCAAACTCTTCCAGACTTTTAATTCTTTCTTTCACCCCCAACCATTCGCCAATCATCATGTAAATATCTTCCTTCTTCTTCCCGGATTTTCTCATGAATTGGATAGAGGTTGCCCCGGCAGATTTTGAGAGTTTCTGATTATTTGGGTCTTGAAGGAGATAATGGTGATAAAAAGTGTTCTGTGCAAATGCATTAGGTCCTAAATGTTCGGACAGAAAAACCTGTGCTAAGGTAGAACCAAATAGATCTTTACCCCTTACGACTAAGTCAACTCCAAAGTACAGGTCATCTACAACAGAAGTCAATTGATAAGCAGGAAGCCCGTCTTTTTTTCTGACTATAAAATCTGTCAGTATTCCAGGTAGTTT
Source organism: Aquiflexum sp. (assembly GCF_041749095.1). Taxonomy (GTDB): domain Bacteria; phylum Bacteroidota; class Bacteroidia; order Cytophagales; family Cyclobacteriaceae; genus Aquiflexum. The sequence continues at coordinate 10,713 of NZ_JBGTCA010000203.1, forward strand.
TCCAACAATATGTCCTTCATTTAGATCCTTGAAAGATATATCCTGATGCATGTCGGCCTTGAGTCTCCAAGAGGTTTCATTTTGATCAAAGGGCAATTTTCTGTTTCTGCAAAAACCGGTATAATATCCTTTTGGATGCATTTTCTCCACCTTTTTTCTGCTACAATCACAGGCAAAAAGAAGTTTACTCTGTCTTAAGATTTCCAATGCTTTGGCGTATTGTCCCATCCTTTCGCTTTGGGAAAAACTACTTTTAAAATCCTTTAGGTTTTTTGGACCCAGATCGTAGGGCAATTCCAAAAAGTTCAGGGTGTCAAAAATATCCTCTATATACCTGTTCTTTACCCTTTCCCTGTCCAGGTCATCAATTCTTAAAAGGATTTTTGCCTGATGTTTTTTCGACAAATGATAAGTCACTATGAAGGAATATACATTCCCTAAATGAAGAAATCCACTTGGCGTGGGGGCGAATCTTGTTAGTTTCAGGTTTGTCATGGAATCATTAATGGTATAATATGGGAAACAAACTAAAGTTAGGGATTTAAGATTAACCTTGCTTTGTCATATTTATAAAAGCGTTAAACCTGACAGGTTATTGACCGGAAAAGCATTAAAATACTCCCTGAGCTGGAAAAGTCTGTCAGGTTTCGATCTTTTAGCATTAATTGAAAAAGTAGGGTTAATATCTTTTAACGCTGGAAACTTTTCCGGTATGCCTGTACGGAGTAAATTTGACTTGTGAAAAAATTTCTGTTTATCCTTTTCATAGGTGTAGTGCTTATACAAACCCAATCCAGATCACAGGTCATTACAGGTAATGTCATTGAAGGGATGGATAAAGGTTTCTTGGATAAGGTATGGGTAATCAATCTTCAGAGCAAAGACAGTAGTCTGACCAATGAGCGGGGATACTTTAGGGTCAAAGGCGTCAAAGGTGACAGTCTCTTGGTAACGAGGCCATATTTCATACCCAAAAAATTATTGGTAGAAGAGGAAACTCATATTCTCACAGAAATTTATTTGGATGCAAGAACACTTCCGAGGTTTGATCTTTATGGAGAATCCATTACTATCCCTTTTAAAGCAGGAAATCAGTCCAGTATGAGAAGCTTGAGTGATAGACCTGCCGGTCCAGGTAAGATATACTCAGGTCTCAGCAACAACGAGGGACTCAACCCGGGCTTTACCATAGATGGCCCCATTTCATATTTTATGAAGAGTGAAAGACAAAAAAGACAATATGCCAGAAAATTGGCCTTTATTTCCCGCCAACAGAATTACCTCGATCTTATCCAGTCAGATTCGGTGATGCAGTCACTCAAAACGGAATACAATCTGACCGACAAAGATATGGATGACATGATCATAGAATTCAATCTTCTGCACATTGATCACCAATTTGTGGACATGGACTATGAAAGAGTGGAGCGACTGCTTATTGATTTCCTGGATCGTAGGACAAGGTATCTAAGACAATATCCCGAAGATAGTAGGAGGCAAATGAATGATGGGGGATGATTGGTTTTAGACGTGAGAACCGAGAGGCGAGAACCGGGAACCGAGAAGCAGAGAAGCGAGAAGGGAGAGACAAGAGCTAAGAACCAAGAGCCAAGAAGGGAGAAGTGAGAGAGAAGCGAGAGACGAGAACCGAGGGACAGGAGCCAAGAACCAAGAGCCAAGATGTCCCTTCATGAAAAAGGTTGACAGGTTCCAAGAGCCAAGAACCAAGAACAAAACTTATATTAGGGAATCGAGATTTTGTCACCTTCATCTTTCATCCTTTTCATTCCAATCTAAAATCTAACACCTATAACAAAAGGCTAAGTTGAATCCAACCCAGCCCTTTCTTTATAGACATCCTTTTTAGCTCCAGGTCCTGTCATGGGACCTTTTTTCATCCCATTCGGGAGTAGGGGCAAAGTAAGATGAATCTGATTTGTGAAGGTGCTGTTTTAGCACCTCATCATTCAATTCGATTCCCAATCCAGGTGCGGTCAATGGTACAGGAGCGTAACCTTTGACAATCATTTTGTCGCCACCTGTAGTTTTGACCATGTCTTCCCACCATGGAAGATCCACAGAATGGTGTTCCAAAGAAAGGAAATTCTGAGTGGCTGCTGCGCAATGGACATTTGCCATAAATGATACAGGGGTTCCTGCCTGATGCATGGCCATAGCAATACCAAATTCCTCTGCGTAGTCTCCAATTCTCTTGGTTTCCAATAGGCCACCGGATGATGCCAGATCAGGATGCACGATATCCACTGCCCGGTTGTGGATGAGGTCTTTGAAGTTTTCAAGTAAGAAAATGTCTTCACCTGTCGTGGTGGGAGTGACCAAAGCTTCTGTGATGGCTTTATGCTGCTCTGTCCATTGCCAAGGGACCATATCTTCCAACCAGGCTAGGGTGTATTTTTCAAGAGCCCGGCCCAATTTGATACAGTTGTTGACATCGATATGACCGTAATGGTCTGTGGAAATCGGGATTTCATATCCGACCATTTCTCTGACGTCGTGAACTATTTTTGCAAGTTCATCCAATCCCTTTTCGGTTATTTGAACACCTGTAAATGCATGTTTGGTGTTGGCATAAGACATATACCCACCTTGCCATTGATTGGAATTTTGCTTAAGAATTTCTGTATTGTTCAAGGTTCCGGGTATATTTCTGACCTGATTGATAGAGACATCCATTTTAAGCCAGGAATATCCTTGAGTTTCGGTTCTGAATTTGATTTTTTCCTTTTGGTCCTGGGGATTACTACCGGTAGGTGTATCGGCATACAACCTGATATGGTCCCTGTAACGTCCACCCAAAAGTTGCCATGCAGGCACATTATATGCTTTGCCGCAAAGGTCCCAAAGGGCCATTTCTACCGCACAGACACCACCGGCCTGACGGGCTTGACCTCCAAACTGCTTGATAATCTTGAAGATTTTTTCAACGTTACAAGGGTTTTCTCCCAGTATCCTGCTTTTCAGCATTAGGGCATAGCGAGGATCTGCACCGTCTCTGACCTCACCCAGACCATAAATACCTTGGTTGGTATCAATCCTGATAATGGCAGTCCTGCCCAATACGGTAGTGACACAATATCTGAGGTCGGTGATTTTCAAATCGGAAGGAGCTGAGGCTCTTCTCACATTGGAGGTGGTTTCTGCCATGGTATCTTCCAAAGTAAGTCCCATTAAAGCAGTCAAGGACATACCTCCAAGTGCTGTTTTTTTAAGAAAGTCTCTTCTGTTGGCTTTGGTGGTTGGATTATTCATTTCAGCCAATCTTTCAGCCGCATACTTTTTTTCTATTTCTTTGGTGTTTTTGATGATATCTTTAAGCGCATTTTTCATAGTGTTATAGGAATAAAGTTAGAATTTAGGTTTAAGCTTGGTTTGTTGGACTATCAGGAATTACCAATTCCTGTCTTTAAGAAAATTATTCAGTTCTTCCCGGCTCATAGGCAAGTCGGATTTTTTATTGACCCAATCTAGAAAATCCTTTACAATCGTCTCATTCCATTTGCTATCCACTGCGCCTGCTGTGTATTTTCCTTCCTTGAGTCTTTGGATACCAAATTGATCCCGCAGCATGATAAATTCGCCATTAATGACCAAGTCAGCCACAAGATGTGCTGGAATAAAGATCACACCGTATTTGTTAGCCAGGACCGCATCACCAGGAAGCACTGTAGCACGGCCGATCCGGATAGGGTAATTGATCGTGGTAAGCATCATTTGCTGAATATATGATGGATCATGGCCCTTCACCCATCCATTGAAACCATCTATGGCTGACAATCCGGCCAAGTCGCGAACAGAACCATAAAAAATAACACCCTTTTTTGATTTGGCATAAATGGCATTTCCAAGGTTATCTCCTATTAATGTGCCATCAACTATTTTCCCATAACCGTCCGCCACATAAATATCTCCATCCACCAACTTGTCTATTGGCCAGGAATTGGTGCCACCAGCTTGTGTTCGGTCTTCTTTTTTTCCTATCTCTTTTACCAGATCATTTACATCAGTTCTCAAGGGCATATATTGAGCTGTGAGGGCTCTTCCTGTCATTGCCCTATCATCATCGATGATAATCCAATCGTTTTCATATTGATTGTGGTATCCTTTGTTCCGCAGAAATCCCCATGATTCTTCCATGGAAAGTTTTTCCAGCCTTTTGAGTAGGTCATCTGATACTTTGGGCCGTCCATCTGCAAAGCGCTCTCCAGTCCATTGGGAGGTCAGCATTTTAACCTGATCAGGGGTGGGTGAGATCTGTTGGGCCTCAGTTGAATAAGCTAAGCATGCTATAAATGCAATGGCCAGTAAAATAGGTTTTTTCATAATTTTGGGTTTTGGTTATAGAATTATTTAATAATATAATTGATTAAATTCTGTAATTCTTAGTGCTTTTATAAGATTGGTAGATTCAAGGTTTTAATCAAAGAAAGATTGATCTTACAGGAACCAACCAAATTTCATTTTCTCAGAAAGAGGAAATTGAAATTTTTGTTCATTCAAAGAAAGGAATTCCCGGGACAGCATATTTTTTCATACCTTCCTCATTGATTTCCACACCGATCCCGGGTTTTTCTGAAAGTGTGATAAAGCTGTTTTCGGTCCTTGGACCATCGTATGTGACGATATCTTTCCACAATTGATCTTTGTCCATATAAATCTGCCATTCCATAATCTGGAAGTTGGGCACAGATGCACAGACGTGGCAGCTTGCCATGGCTCCCAAAAATGACGCAACCATGTGTGGGGAAAATGGCACATAATATAGGTTTGAAAGATTGGCAATTCGCTGGGCTTCGCCCAAGCCACCGGCTTTTTGGATATCGGGCATAATGATATCAACTGCTGCTTCGGATAGTAATCTTGTAAATCCATAGGCGAGGTATATATTCTCACCTGTACAAATAGGGGTAGAGGTTTGGGAAGTGATGGATTTATAAACTTCCGGATTATCCGCTGGGATTGGTTCTTCCAGCCACATGAGGTTCAGATCCTCATACATCCTGGCCATTTTCAAACCTGTGATGGCATCATACCTGCCATGCATATCCACGCAGACATCAATTTTCGGACCTACGGCTTCTCTAACAGCAGCAATGGCATTGTACATCCTATCAATTTCGGCAGGGTTTGCAGTCCAATTGAATCGGTCATATTTATTTGGATCACGCCCATCATCCACATCAAATTTCACTGCGTTATAACCCCTGCTTACAGCGTCTTTGGCAGCGAAGGCATAGTCTGAAGGAGTAGGATTGGTTGAAGTATATAAGGCAGTATCACAATACACCCTGATTTTATCCCTATATTTACCACCAAGCAGTTGATAGACAGGCACACCGAAAACTTTACCTGTAATATCCCATAAGGCTGTTTCTATAGCAGTGAGAACTGCAACAAATACCCCTGACTGTGCACCTCCAAAAAATGCTCCCTTTCTGATTTGCTCGGCCAGTCGGTTTGGGTTCAAAGGACTTTGACCTTTGATTTGATTGCCCAGTCTTTGGACCAAATGGTATGTTCCATGGATGGCATCAACTGCTTCTCCACATCCCCAAACATCCTGATTGGTATATATTTTTACATAAAGAGCACCTCTTACATAACCGCATTTGACATCTGTTATCTTTAAATCTGAGGGGTTGGAAAAAGGTGACTGCCTTTCCACTGCTGCACTGAGTCCCTGTCCAAATGTTCTTAAAAGTGCTCCACCTGTCAGCCCGGCAACCAATCCTTTTTGTAAAAATGATCGTCTACTGTCTTTATTATTTGTCATCATAAGGGTTTATTTTATTAATTAAAGATTTAATAGGTTTAAAAGAACGGTGCGTCCTTTACTGCATATTTTTTAATGGCAGCTTCATTCGGTGTTACGCCTACACCTGTCCTTTCAGTAAGACGAATGTATCCATCCTTAATCAAAGGAGCTTCAAGGATCAATTCATCCCACTGCTTCCATTTTGAGAACCAATGCCATTCCAGACAAAGAAAATTTACCAGGTTCTATTTTTTAAGATTTCCTGTATTTGTTCTCTGGGAATAGGCAGTTCATCGATATGTTCATTGAGCCAGGCCGAAAAATCTCTTTCGATTTCATCTGACCATCTTGTATCAATCTGACCAGCAGTATATAATCCTGCTCTCAATCTTTCATGACCGAACATATCCCGTAACCTGACTACTTCAGAGGTGACGACCACTTTTTCTGCAAGGTGCGCAGGGATAAATGATACTCCACCATCTCTTCCCAAAACTATATCACCTGCCATAACTGTTGCTTGTCGTATTCTTGTAGGCTTATTTATTCCAATGAGCATGGTATTGAGATTTCCTTGTTGGTTATGATGGGAGGGGTGATAGCTTGTAAAATATGAGGTGAATCCACCTATTTCCTTTAATCCGGTAATATCCCTGATAGCACCATCATAGATGATCCCATTTCCTGATTTTGCGAAAATGGCATTTCCTACATTGTCTCCAATCGTCGGGCCGTCCACATGAATTCCGAATTGATCGACTACGTATACATCTCCCTGAACCAGCAGATCTACAGGCCATGAGTTCTGGCCCCGCTTACCTTCTTTTTTTCCCCTCTCATCTATGGCGTCATGAATATCAGGCCTCCCTGGCATAAATGTAGCAGTGACCGCCCTGCCTATCAAAATACTGTCAGGATTGATGGTCTGCCAACCGTCTGCATATTGATATCTGTAACCGGCATTTCTCATGACGGCCCATGCTTCATCATGGGTGACTAGCCTCATCCTTCTTAGAAGGTCATCGGAAACTTTTGGTCTCCCATCCTCAAATCTTTCCCCTTTCCATTCTTGGGTGAGAAAGAGCATTTCTTCTT
>NZ_JBGTCA010000204.1:0-4996 GCF_041749095.1 Aquiflexum sp.
GGGTGGGTATTCATGCTTCTTGCTAAAGTAGATTCGGAAATATACATATTGGGCGAGAGCGGTTTTTTCTTCCCATTTTCAAATACCTTATCGAAGGTGACCACATCCTGGTAAATATCCTGTTCATCTTTTGAGTAGCGGGGATCTTTGATATCATCATTTGACAACTGATTCGCCTTCACCTGAAAATCAATGGCCCGATGGGCCAACCATGCCAGGGCAGCGGCAATTTTCTCCTCTGTGCCATCTCCTTCTTTTCGTTGGTCCCAGACATCTCTTGCCTGTTCCAGAAAAGGGATGGCATGTAAATGGTTTCCCCGGGCACCGGAGGCCATCATTCCGGCATCCAACCGATTTTGGAGGCTGATCCTGAAGGCTTCATGAAATTCATTTGAATGGGAAACCAGCCTGACGGTATCGTCATAGATTGCTACATGTGTAATGTGTTCTGACATGATTTATTATTTTATTTTGGGAAAAGAATCTGCCGGCTAAGTGCCAGCAGATCTTATTTGTTAAAGTGGTTGAATTGGTTTCCTTTAGGAGATGATTACCATCCGGGATTTTGAGGAAGTAAATTCGGATTCAGGTCCAGGTCACGGGCTGGAAGAGGCCATATCAAGCGATCTGTACTCGGCGGTACTCCCCGCGGACTTTCGATACCGGTGCTAAAATTAAATCCATTATAATTATTGATTACAGCCAAAGCCCTGCCGGTACGGACCAGGTCATAGTACCTATGTCCTTCAAAGGCCAATTCAAGGTACCGTTCATTTTCAATTGCAAGTCTCACATCTGCCTGTGATGCGGCATTTGTAGGGTTCAAACCGGCCCGATCCCTTATAAAATTCAGGAGTGGAATAGCCTCACTGGTCCTGTTCAATTCATTCAGGATTTCTGCCTGCAACAAAATTACATCTGCAAGTCTCAACACAATGATATTGGTATCTTTCTGCCTTCTGTTAGACTCATTTGGGTCCACTGGTCCTGCAGTGTACTTCGCAATATAATGGTCGATCTGATTGGTGATGGAAGGACTATTAAAGGGACGGATATTGGAAGTTCTTCGGATATCATCCGGGTTAGCATCAAATGCTGCAACCAGCTTTGGGTCAGGGCCCAACCGGATTGCATTTCCCAAGGGACGGATAAGGGGGACAGTTTCCCAATCCAGGTTATGGCTTCCACCGGTCTGGATGGTAGGACCAAAACTGATTTCCCAAATAGACTCTGCGGAGTTTTGTTTGAAATTCTCAAACATATCATGATAATTTTGGGACGGCATCAAACTATATCCTCCTGTTTCTGTAATACTGTTCAACTTAGATAGTGCCAATTCCAGGTCACCGGAACTGTTTCTTGCCAATGCAACCTTTGCCAATATTCCCCTTGCAGCGGCTTTGGTAGCCATATATTTTCTTCCTGGGTCATGGGGCAATAAGTTTTCAGCCTCTGTTAGATCAGCGATGGCCTGAGTGAATATTTCCTCCCGGGTGCTTCTGCCTACAGATAATATCTGATCGATGGATTTGGAAGTTTCCAAAGGCATGGGGACATTGCCATACCTCATGGTGAGATGATATAAAATAAATGCCCTTAAAAACCTGGCCTCACCAAGTACTCTATCTTTTTGCAAGGCCGGGTCATCGATGTTTGGGACATTTTCCAGGACATCGTTGGTTCGATGGAGTGCCCGATACATGTCCTCCCAGTAATTGTTGAGGTGCCCGTCAGTGGCAGTCACCTCAAAATTTTGGGTTCGTGTCCAATTTCCGCCCCTAAGTGCCCAACCTTCATCCGCAAGAACAATGTTGGGAATAATTACATTGTTGGAGTAAGGAATTCTTAGCGATTGATAACAGGCCACTAGGGCTGCCTCTGCATCATTGGCAGATCTGAAGAAATTTTCTGAAGCTATCTGGCTGATGGGCTCCTGGTCCAATACATTGATACAGGAAGATGCAGATAAGCAAAATATTAGGATAATATATGTTTTATAAAGTTTCATGATTTTCCGATTTAGAATCCAACATTAAGACCGATCATATACACTTTAGGCTGTGGCTGTGTAAGAAAATCCACACCAAGTAACGGCAGAGTGGTGTTATTACCGATATTCTGGTTTTCAGGATCGAATCCGGAATAGTTGGTAATTGTCAACAGGTTCTGTCCACTTACATACACCCTTACATTAGATACCTTTAGTCTTTCCAGGACGGTCTGAGGCAGATTGTATCCCAAGGTCACATTCCTAAGCCTAAGAAATGACCCATCTTCCACAAATCGACTTGATCTATCTGTGGCTGAGGCTCCCGATACGGAAGAGGTGCCATAAAGAGGCCGTGGCATGTTGGTAATGTCCCCGGGATTCTGCCACCGGTCCATTACGGTTGACAGCTGATTTACTTCCCGTGCCATCCCTTCCAGTGCAGCCCGTGTCATGTTGTATATCTGATTCCCATAAGACCAGTTCAGCAATATTGACAGGTCAAATCTGTTGTAGGAAAAATTGTTGGTCATTCCCCCAATATGCTTGGGCAATGCGTTTCCAATTATCATTTGATCAAATGCCCGGGAATATATTCCGTCTTCGTTCAAATCTTCAAAAATAAAATCACCCCCTCTTACGCCTCTGCTGAAAAAAGATGCAGGAACATCTTCATCTGTGGCGTAAACACCTTGGTAGTTGTAACCCCAAAATGACCCAACCGGCTGACCTACTCTATAAATATTTCCAGGTCCTTCCACACTCTGAATGCTCTGCATGGTAAAGATCATATCTGAACCCAGTTCGCCATTATCGGGCAGTTCGGTGATTTTATTTCTGTTCCAGGAAATATTGAAATCCGTGGACCATCTAAAACCACCTGAAATGATATTTTGGGTACTGATCATCAGTTCAACACCCCGGTTCTGCATGGATCCCAGGTTTGCCCTACTGATTCCACTGAATCCGGATGTCCAGGGAAGCTGCCTTTCAAACAAAAGATCTCTAGTAGTCCTATCATATACATCAATGTAGGTGACAATACGGTTGTTGAACATCGAAACATCAAAACCGATATTGGTCTGGACTGTAGTCTCCCATCCAAGGGCAGTGTTGGCCAATGAACTTTGGGCAATTCCCGGGATTCCATTGTAATTCTGCCCGGTACCATACAGGGCGAGAGATCCAAAATTGGAGATACCTTCCTGATTTCCGGTCACCCCTATACTTGCTCTCAATTTCAGATCATTCAAGGCACCTGCATCCTTCAGGAATCCCATTTCTGAAATCCTCCAACCCAAAGAGACTGCCGGGAAAACACCGAACCTTTTATCCCTTCCAAATCTGGAAGAACCATCTCTTCTTATGCTGACTTCTGCCAAATAGGTGTCCTCATAAGCATAATTGGCCCTGCCAAATACGGATGCCAGTCCCCAATTGGTAATAAAATGATTGGGAATAAAGGGATCCGCAATGGCTATTGTCCTAATTATATCAGAGGCAGCCTCTTGTCCTCCTGCAAACAGATTGGTTGCCCTGCTTTCCAGAAGCGTAGTTCCTACCATCACATTGATGGCGTGTTTGTCCAAGGTTTTGGTATAAGAAAGGATGTTTTCATTTTGCCAGACCGTTTCATCAAAAGATTCTGCCTGGGCCAAAGCTCTGCCCTGAGCTCTTGTAAAATAACTTGGTACAAACCTATCTTCCCGATTGGTAAGATTATCTATGCCGAAAGTACTGCGCAATTTGATGTTTTTATGAAATTGGATTTCGGCATATAGATTTGTTATAAACCGCTTTTGAGTCGCATAATGCTGCAGATCATCCGCAATCATTACCGGATTTTCCCAAGCCCCAATAGGATCCATGGACCAGTTTCCTTCTTCATCCCTGACACTATAATTAGGATTTGCAAAAAGGGCATTTCCCAAGGCCGAATACCCACTAAAATCATTTGCGACCTTTCTCCTGTTGGTATGGCTGTAAGTAAGGTTAGTTCCGATTTTTATAAATTTGGTGGCCTGATAATCCAGGTTCATTCTTCCGTTGAACCTTTCAAATTCCTGGCCCCTGATCGTTCCATCCTGGTTGAAATAACCGACAGAAACAAAAGATGTCATTCTTTCATTTCCACCAGAAATTGACAGGTTATGGCTTGAGGTCATTGCATTTCTAAAAATTTCATCCTGCCAATTGGTGTTGGAACCTGTCGTTACAAGAAGGGGATCCGGTGGTAATCCCCTGTTTGCACGGGATTCCTGAACGATATTCACCATTTCATTTCCTTCCAACAGATCAAGTTTTCTCCATACCGATTGTACCCCTGTATAGGTATTGAAATTTATTTTTGCATCACCGGATTTACCTTTTTTTGTGGTGATGAGAATTACCCCGGCTGCTCCCCTTGATCCATATATTGCTGCCGAAGCGGCATCTTTAAGCACCTCGATGGATTCGATGTCATTTGGATTAAGATCACCCAGTGCTGATGGCCTATGACCTCCTCCATCGAGTCCCTGCCGGCCAATATTGGTCATTGGGATTCCATCGATCACATATAAAGGCCTACTGTCTGCCAACAAGGAAGCTGACCCCCTGACCCTTACAAATACTTCCGCTCCGGGGGTTCCTGAATTCTGTATAACCTGTACCCCTGCTGCCTTTCCCTGCAACATGGCATCCGGACTGGCAACAGCCAGGTTCAAAACATCGTCCAATTTAACAGTAGAAACAGACCCCGTGAGGTCTCTTCTTTTCTGGGTACCATACCCTACCACTACCACTTCGTCCAAAGAGGACATGTCCGGGGTCATGACCACATTTAACAAAGACCTGTTATCCAATGATATCCTTTGGGTCTCGTAACCAATAAAGGAAAAAACAATTACTGAATTTTCAGGTACTGTCAGTGAATAGTTTCCGTCCAGGTCCGTCACAGTCCCGGTGGTGGTTCCTGCCACAGTGACTGTAGCGCCTGGAAGTGGTTCGCCATTTTCATCCACAACCGTT
>NZ_JBGTCA010000205.1:0-36227 GCF_041749095.1 Aquiflexum sp.
GAACTTGCAGTCTCAGCACATCTGTCAACTTTCCTGATCCAGACCCTGAACCCATGGAGGATCCAGCAGATGATTGATTCATTCCAGATGATCCTGCGGAACTTCCGCTTCCCATTCCCATTCCATCTCCAGAACCATTTGTTTGTGTTCCTCGAGATGGTCTTTTAACCGCAGAAGATACCGATGAAACTGCCTCCGAAGTATTACCGCCTTGATACCTGATAATAGCCAATTTCTCCAAAGACCTCAAAATCTCTAAATTGGACTTGGTAATATCAATCGTGTTTTGCAATTGCTGCAATTGGAAGTAGGTTTCCTTCACTTGGTAAAGTAATACGTTTCGTTGTTGTCGAAACTCCTCGTATCTGGCTTCAGCCATCAATGTCGCTTCATCCCTTTGCGTTTTCAGCATCCCAAACCAAGGAAACATCTGCATCACCGAAGCCTCTGCCCGCTGATTCCCCATCAACAACTCCATCGGTCTTGTAAAGACTCCAATGTTTAATTGGGGGTTTTCTAAACTAACCTGATTTGTCCTCTCAAGGCTAGCTTGATACTGTTTAAAGGAAGATTGAATTCCGGGGTTGTTTTCAGTAGCTTCTTCTAGATATTGATTTAAGGTTTGACTTTCTGCCTGAAATATGGTAGAAATAAGTAGAAATAAAATTGAAATAATTTTAAGCATCATTCCTTTTTTGATATTTAAAACACTTTGCAACTCTAAATAATGTAGAAATAAGGTAGATATAAATAGAAATAATATGGAAATAATTTTTAGCAACATACGTCCTATATGATTTCCAATGGATTTAAGCCGAATGAAATAGGGTAGAAATAAAATGGAAATAAGGTTGAAATAATAAAGCACATTAGTTGCAGAATTCTCCCGGATTGCTTTTAATTCTTTACAATCGTTCATTTTTCCCTCCTTTCTTGGACTCGTAGGTTTTTGTGATGGTATTGTTCAACTTGATTTGAAGAGGTTGGTGTATGGCGCATATTTCTTCCCATTCTATAGAAGTAACAATCTCTCTCTCCAAACCCAAATCCAACCAGTGTTCTTTACCCTCTGATAAAGAGGCTCTGGCAATAAAATAAAAATGTATCTTTTCCAAGTAATGGAATCGACCATAACCTTCTGCAATATTAGCTCCGACAGAATCGACAGAATCCAACATTTGATCTCCCCAAACCTTCTTTTCTGGGTAAGAGAGCCGACAATATATTTTCCAAGCAATCTTCGAAAGCTTTCTAGACAATTGGTATATCTCCAAATCCTTAAGAGGTATAAACTTCTTTTTCTCTTCCATATTTCTACAATATTTCGCTTTAACATATTTCAACCATATTTCACCGAAGGCATATTTCAATCTATTTCTACTTTATATCGCTCAAGCCTATTTCTACCATTTTTCCACAAAGGCTTATATCGACGATGGCATATTTCAATTTATTTCTATTTTATTTCGCTTCAGCATATTTCAACTTAAACTCTTGATATTTACCATAAAGTACCGGAACAATAAACAGAGAAATCAAAGCCACCGTCATCCCTCCAAAAGCCGGAATGGCCATTGGTATCATGATGTCGGAACCTCGCCCAGAGCTTGTTAAGACAGGAAGCAGAGCCAATAAAGTAGTAGCTGAGGTCATCAAGCAAGGTCTAACCCTTTTCAAGCCTGCTTCTAAAACAGCTTTGCGGACTTCTTTTACATTTTCAGGCTGCATTCTTTCGAAGCTTTGTTTCAAATATGTACCCATAACCACACCATCATCAGTAGCAATGCCAAAGAGGGCAATGAAACCTACCCAAACAGCAACGGAAAGATTGAAAGTCCGCATTTGGAAGAGTTCCCGCATATTGGTTCCCATAAAACTAAAATCAAAGAACCAACCTTGACCATACAGCCACAGCATCATAAATCCTCCTGAAAATGCCATGGCAATGGCTGAGAAAACCATCAAAACCATTGCCGTGGACCTGAACTGAAAATAAAGTATCAGGAAAATCACCGCTAACGAAAGAGGAATTACAATTGCCAGACGCTTCTCTGCACGGATTTGATTTTCGTAACTTCCTGAGAAGGTGTAGGAAACACCTGTTGGGACTTCCAATTCTCCAGTAGAGATCCTTTGTTGGATGAAATCTTTGGCATTATCCACCACGGTGCCTTCAGCAAAACCATCTCTTTTGTCAAATAGCACATAGCCTACCAGAAAGGTATTTTCTCCCCGAATCATCATAGGACCCGGACGATAGTTAATTTCTGCCAATTGGCCTAAAGGAATCTGTGCACCTGTTGGTGTGCTGACCAGAATACGTCTCAAAGCTTCAGGATCATCCCTGTATTCTCTGGCATACCTGGCACGAATGGCATACCGCTCTCTGCCTTCGACGGTGGTGCTCAGTTTCATTCCACCAATAGCTACTTCTATAAATTCCTGAACATCGGCAATATTCAGCCCATACCTAGCCAATTGGGTTCTGTCCAAGTCGATTTCCATATATGGTTTCCCCAATGAACGGTCGGCAAAAACTGCTTCGGCTTTAACAGATGCAACTTCTTTAAGTAGCGATTCCAGTTTGAGACTGAAACCCTCAATAGTTTCCAAATCTGGCCCATAAACTTTCATTCCCATTGGCGCTCTCATTCCCGTCTGCAACATCACCAAACGCGTTTCTATTGGCTGTAACTTTGGAGCTGAGGTAACCCCGGGAATATTGGAAGTCCGGATTTGGATTTCATCCCAGATATCATCGGGAGTCCGAATTTCATCTCTCCACTGTCTGAAATATTGGCCTCTTCTATCATCTGGTACCAAATACTTAGCAATGTTTCTTATGACTGCCTTTCTTTGGGTTTCTTCCATGTAATTTTCATCATCATCCCAAATGGCTCCATCGCTGCGATCGTACCACCAGTTTTTTTCATTCACCAACACTTGATAATTCCCTTCCCTGTCCACTTTGAAACGGAGTTTTTGAGCATCCTCATTTTGTAAGTATTCAGTCTTGTAATTAATGATATTTTCATACATGGACATTGGTGCAGGATCTAAAGGACTTTCTGCCCTTCCTGCTTTTCCTACCACCATTTCGACCTCAGGAATAGCCTGAACCAACATATCCAATTGCTTCACAATCTGCATATTGGCTTCCACCCCGGAATGTGGCATGGAAGTGGGCATCAATAAAAATGATCCTTCATTCAGGGCGGGCATAAATTCCTTACCCATTCCCGGCAGGGCATGCGCTAGTCCGGACCAACCTGATGTCGTTCGGATATTCCAACCGACTTGATCGAATCCTTTAGCTATAAAGCCAAATACAGCATTGAAGCCCAACCAAATATTGACGGCAAAAAGGATGATCAGGACAGGAAGGATGAAGAAAATCCTAGCATGTTCCAAGCACCATTTTAGCATGTGGGAATAAAAACGGATAAAGAGTGAAAAGAGACCCAATACCAAACCCAATACCAAACCAATAAAAAAGAAATTTACTATAACTGATTGGGTAAGGCCAAGCGGTCTCCATTCTACAGCCAAAAGTATCGAAACCGCCACGACTGCAATCAACATTGAAATCTGATTTTTGAATTGGCCATCTTTCGTTTGCTGAGGGAAGTAATGATGAATCAATTGATTGGCAGCGAATGCCAGCAAAACCCAACCTGCCCAAGCGAAATAAAACAGAAGAACAAAACCTGCAATAGCCATTAGTCCATTAAGAATTGTTCTGTAATTCTTGGATTTAATCCTTGTGCCAAATACCCAATGGGCAAAGGCCGGCATAAATACCAAAGTAAAAATCAAAGCCGCTATCAAGGCAAAGGTTTTGGTATATGCCAATGGACCAAAGAGTTTTCCTTCTGCAGCTTGAAGGGTAAAAACCGGCAAGAAGCTGACTATGGTTGTCATCACCGCAGTGAGAATGGCTGAACTTACTTCAGCTGTGGCTTCATAAATAATTTGAAGTTTGGATTTTTTATCATCTGATTCTTCCAAATGCCGAAGGATATTTTCATTTAGGATAATCCCCAAATCCACCATGGTTCCGATGGCAATGGCAATCCCAGACAATGCCACAATATTGGCATCCACCCCAAAATACTTCATCATAATGAAGCACATCAGAACTGCTAATGGCAAAAGAGCAGAAATCAACAGGGAAGCCCTGAGGTTGTAAACCATCACCATGATGACGATGATGGTAATTAATATCTGTAAGCTAATTGCTTCATTCAGGGTACTCAGTGTCTCTTTTATCAGACCTGAACGATCATAAAACGGTACAATGGTCACTTTGGAAATAGAACCGTCTTCCAAGGTTTTAGTAGGTAAACCCACAGAAATTTCTCCTATTTTTGCTTTAATTGCATCTATTACTTGCAATGGGTTGTCTCCGTAACGGGCTACCACAACACCACCTACAGCCTCAGCACCTCCTTTATCCAAAATCGCCCTTTCAGCCCGGCTGGCAGGCCCGATATTGACTTTTGCAATATCCTTAATTCGCAAAGGAACGTTGCTGCTCACCTTGACAACAGCCTGTTCAATATCTTCCAAAGACTTCACATAGCCCAAACCCCGGACGATAAATTCCACCTGATTGATTTCCATGGTATTGGCACCAATATCAAGATTAGACTGCTTGATGGCATTCATCACTTGCATCATAGAGACATTGTGCGCTTTCATGGCAACAGGATCCAGATCCACTTGGTATTCCTTGACATGCCCACCAATACTTGCCACCTCTGCAACACCTTCAGTGCCGGCTAGACCATAGCGCACATAGTAATCCTGAATACTCCGGAGTTCGTGTAAATCCCAGCCACCTGCTGGGTTCCCTTTTTCATCCCTGCCTTCCAAAGTATAAAAATAAACCTGTCCCAATCCTGTGGCATCAGGTCCCAGTTTAGGCTGCACACCTTCCGGCAGCAAGTCAGAGGATAAGGAATTGAGCTTTTCAAGAATTCGGGAACGACTCCAGTAAAATTCCACATCCTCATCAAATATGATGTAAATGGATGAAAACCCGAACATGGAGGTACTCCGGACGGACTTTACCCCGGGTAATCCTAAAAGAGATGTAGTCAACGGATACGTGATTTGATCTTCCACATCCTGTGGAGAACGTCCCATCCAGTCGGTGAAGACGATTTGCTGATTTTCCCCAATATCCGGAATGGCATCCACAGGTACAGGATCATTGGGAAGGAAGCCGGTATTCCAGTTGAATGGCGCCGTCACGATCCCCCAAGCTACAACAAGTACTAGGAGTATGACCGTGACCAGTTTATTTTCGAGAAAAAACTTTATAATGTTATTTAACATAGAATTATCCTTTTTGGCCAATTTTGGCAGTGGATATTTATGGATGACCTGTCCCGATTTTTCGGGATTGGATATTCATTGATATTGCAACTAACAACAAGCCTTGATATCAAAATTTAAAAGAGGATAAAGATTCGAGCAAAGACCTTGAAATCTATAAGATTTAATTGTTTGTATGAAAGAGAAATCTCTCGATCCATATATGTCTTCGTGGCAAATCATCTCCAAATAACTCTCAAGCGCTTAAAATACTTTCTATTACCTTTGCGTCTTAGCGTCTTTGCGGGAACAAAAAATATCAAATCAAAAATACCTGACAAAAAATATAAATCGGCGTATTCTGAAATATGGGGGGAGAGGAATCAGCAAAGGCTGTTTTCTCAACTATGACAAAAAAAGTTGTTGGCAATTGAATAGGTAAAGTCGAGTCAAAATATTCAATCCCTAATGCCTGGAAATCCAATAAATCGGAAATCTGCTGGTCAGTATTTGGAAGCTCTAAATTTGAAATATCATCACAACAACCTGGCATGGGAGTATTGGACTCACAACACGTTTTGTATTCGGCAAAAACATTGATCCTTTGGAAGTCATCACCGCAATAATGCATGGAATAGCTCAACCCTGCGTTGAAAAACACATAGAATATTAGGAGTGCTATTTTGATAAAAGACTTCACGAGTGGTATTTACGGATCAAATGTAATGAAGTTCAATGGAATAAATGTATAGAATTTTTGTGGGAGTTTATAATCATCTGAGTTATTCAGCATAATCTGCGTCATCAGCGTGCCATAATTTCTTAAAAATCTTATTTTTCAGGATGAATTTAAAATTTAGCCTTTTGGATTTCTCGCAGTGATCGCAACGATCACGCAGCAATCGCAACGTTATTGTCCTTATCTCACGAAATTTACATCTACTCTACGCACGGTGAGATCTTCACAGCGTCCGTTGCATGGAAACTATTTCCTGTTAGTATCGTGAATCATTGCTTATCAAGCATATCTTTATTACCAATATTTGCTTATCATATTAAGCATTTATTTTTATTAAAGATTTTTATATTAAGCATATTATTATATATTTGCTTATCTAAATAAGCGATATCATGGAATCCATAGATGAAAAATTTCTAAAGAAGATTGATACTACATCATTGAACTTTGTCCGAAGCATGATCGATAAGATCCGCTGGGAGGCAAGGTTGATCGGTATCAAAGGTCCAAGGGGCGTCGGGAAAACCACCCTGCTGCTCCAATACATCAAGAAAAATCTACCAATTGACCATACCACATTATACGTGAGTTTGGACAATATCTGGTTTGCCCAGAACAGTCTGGTGGACATGGTAGATCATTTTGTCAAAAGAGGCGGCAAATACCTTTTCTTGGACGAGGTACACAAATACCCCAATTGGTCTATCGAAATCAAAAATATCTACGATGACTTTCCGGAATTGAAGATTGTGTTTACAGGTTCCTCTATGCTGGAAATCCTGAATGCCCGCGCTGACCTCAGCCGAAGGGCAGTGATTTACCACCTGCAGGGATTGTCTTTTAGGGAGTTTCTGGCCATTAGGACGGGAAATGAATTTTCTTTACACAGCGTGGAAAATCTGATTGAAAACCATGTGTCCATAGCAAGAGAAATCCTACAAAAGGTAAAACCTTTGGAGCATTTTAGCGCATACCTGAATCATGGATACTTCCCCTTCTTCCAGGAGGTGCCGGATCTTTACCATCAACGTTTGGAAGAAGTGGTGAACATGACCTTGGAAATCGAGTTGCCGCTGCTGCGGAGTGTAGATATTTCCTACATTCCCAAGCTGAAGCATTTGCTGCATATCATATCCGAATCGGTGCCATTTATTCCAAATGTGACCAAGCTAAGTGAGCGTATTGGGATCAATAGGAATACTTTGGTGAGCTACCTCTTTTTCCTGCAAGAGGCACATTTGACTAAAAACCTCTACAAGGACATCAAGGGAATTACCCAAATGCAAAAGCCGGAAAAGATCTACATGGAAAACACCAACTTTCAGTTTGCCTTTACTCCAAAAAATGCTGACTTGGGTAACTTGAGAGAGACATTCTTTATCAATCAGCTTTCCCATGCACATACAGTGGAGTACGTGAAAGACGGAGATTTCAGGATCAACGGTAAATACATCTTTGAAGTAGGCGGCAAAAACAAAACCGCCGAACAGATTCAGGGAGTCAAAAACAGCTTTATTGCTGCGGATGACATCGAATACGGCAATCCCAAAAAGATTCCGCTATGGCTGTTTGGGTTTTTATATTGATTTGATCTGTTACTTGAAAATTCCAATTGTAAAAATCCTGTCAAAATGGATTTTGCTATTGGGATTTACCTGAAAATCTCCCATCTAAATCCTGCTTGGAGGATCAATCGCTGGGATGTTCGTACAAATGCCAGGTCATCTTCATGGATGGCAATGCTGTTGGTAAAATACCTGACATACCTTACACCACCAAAAAGAACCAAATCTCTTTTTGCGGTAATGTAAAAGTTGCCATTAAGGCCCACAAAGGCGTTCTGATAGTTTAATTTAAAACTATCCCCCTGACCTTCATGCTTGATAGATAAAAAGCCAAAACCCAATTGTGGCTCGACCCCGAACCTTTCCATGAAAAAATATTGATAGTAAAGAAAAAAGCCTGAATCCCTAAATTTGCCAGCTAAAAAGTCATTGCCCAGGATTGTTGTTTCTTTTATTTCCGCCCTGCTTTTTCCCAAATAGGCTCCAAATCCGACAAAATCTTTTAAACCAAATCTCGTCTCCACAATATATCCCGGACGGTGGTCGTAGTGTCCTGAAAGGAAATTATCTCCTAAAAATGGTGCGTATTGGGTCTGTACTCCCAATGAAAAAATTGAAATTTCATCCCTTTCTGAATGTTCATACCGCATACCTTGGGCTTGTATAAACTGGGCAAAAAAACATGCCATTAAAAGAAAAGTAATCACTGGGCTTTTCATGGATTTACAATCTGAATGTTTTTGATAGTCTTGGCATATTGTCCAGTTTCTTGATCCCATTCAAACGATATATAATTTCTTTCCACTAAAGTGCCTCTTTCCAAATATCTGAAAAGTGTATTGGTGTCCGTGTAAACAAAAAACCTTGTTATTTTTTTTTCTGGATGGAGGAATTTAAAATTACCGGAACCATCAGTCTTCCCCAAACTTATCCTTCTGGACAAAGCATTTTCAAGACTATCATATTCAAATCTATCCTGCTCTGATCTCGAAAACCAATAATCGGAAGATTCTTGGCCAAAAATTAGGTCCAATCCTGCCACCTCCTGATTGAACTCATCTGTTATTTTTCCCTGAAAAGTAATGAAAGCATTGTCCTCATATATATCTATACATTGGAAAGCATAAAAAATACTGCTTACCATCAAAACCATGCTTAATGTTCCAAATGACTTCATCATGAGGTAAATAAAACTAAAAACAAAAGACTTCTCAAAACAAATTGAACGAATTAAAAAAAAATAATATAAGTATTTGCACAATTCTTAGTTTTAGATATCTTCGCCCATCACCCAAACATTATCTATCTCATGTTAAAGCACAAAAACATCCTTTTACTGTTGGTTATCCTGGTGTCCTTCAGTTTTGAAATTTCAGCACAAACCCAGGTCGAAATTGATATTCAGGAAGCTGCCCAAGCTTATTTCAATGCAAAGCTTTGCAACGATTATGAAACATTATTAGGATATACCTATCCCGATGTCGTTGAAAAAGCCGGTGGGCCGGAAAATGTAAAAAAAGCCTTGGTTCTGATACAGGATACCCAAATAAAAAAGGGAATGCTCCTACAGCAGTACAAGATCAAACCACCCCTTCAACTGACAAAAACCGGCGAAGAAACCCATGCCATAGTCCCTGTCACCACTATTTCAAAAGTACCGGGAGGCATAGTGACCACTGATGCTCATATCATCGCAGTTAGATCTGAAGATAATAGCCGATGGTATATTATCGAAACTACATCGCTTGATGATGGTAACATATCAAAAGTTCTGGCTAGTTGGGACAATTCTATGATGCTCCCTTTTAAGAAAGCGCCAATATTTAAGGAAGACAAATAATTGTTAAATTGATTTCAAAAGTTTATAACCATGTCCTAAAATCAATTGAAGTTTTGAATTTTTAAAGGAAACTTTAATAGAACGCTGATCAAACTGATTTTGCAGATACCCACAGATAAAAAAATCTGTGAAAATCAGCTCCATCAGCGTCATCAGCGTTCAACTCATTATGACAGCCCCCATTATAAATTCCTGATTTTCCATTTTGCTTTCAAATAGCCCCAAATCACTTTGGGGCTCATTCCTTTTTTCCTCTGGAAGCCTCCATCATATCCCACATCTCCTGAGGTATCAGATCCAGATTATTGAACTCACCCGCTCCTTTAAGCCACTCCCCACCATCAATGGTAATCACTTCGCCATTTACATAGGCAGAAAAATCAGACACTAAGTAAGCCGCAATGTTGGCCAACTCCTGATGATCTCCTACCCTTCCAATAGGCACCTTTTTCGCAGGATCAAACTTTTTGACCAAATCTCCGGGCAGTAATCTACTCCAAGCGCCTTCGGTTGGAAATGGTCCAGGGGCAATCGCATTGGACCTGATCTTATACTTGGCCCATTCGACAGCCAATGACCTGGTCATAGCCAAGACGCCTGCTTTTGCAGCAGCACTTGGCACTACATAGCCTGAACCGGTCCATGCATAAGTCGTTACGATATTCAAAAATGTTCCGGGTTGTTTTTCCTTAATCCAATGTTTCCCAGCTGTCATGGTCACATTGGCAGTACCCTTCAAAACAATATCCAAAACGGTATTAAACGCGTTGGTTGAAAGTCTCTCTGTAGGACTGATAAAATTACCAGCGGCATTGTTAAGTACCACATCTACTTTTCCTAAATGGGTCACGGCATCGGCAAACATTTTTTCAACCTGATCTATTTCCCTCACATCACATGCCAATGGAAGAACTTTCCCGTCCGTCTCTGATTCCATTTCTTTGGCTGTCTCTTGCAACACATCCAATTTCCTACTGGTAATAACAAGATTTGCCCCTAATTTCAAAAAATAGAGCCCCATAGACTTTCCAAGTCCGGTGCCTCCACCTGTAACCAATATGGTTTTTCCTTTCAATGCGCCATCTCTGAGCATTCCTTCATTGTATGACATATATTTTTGGGTTTAATTACCGTTGAAGATAGGTAATACACCAAGTAAAAAAAAGTCCCCGCCAAATCATTTTGGCATCATTTTAAATATCTATTAAAGGGATTAGCTTTACAGCATTAATCGATGATGATGAAAAAATTTTGGTATTCCATATATATTCCGTTTTTAATTTCATCCTGTTCTGGGGATATAGACAAAGTAATCACTACTGACCTTCAGGCAGAGGGCAATGAAATCTTCGGGGTATCATTGGCTTTGGAAGAGTCCCTGTTTTTTGCCTTTCAGACTTTTGAAGACTTCAAAAAAATCGACACAATCCCATTACCAGGATGCCCGGAAATTATAGTGAATGAAGTTGAAAAAAAGGTAACACTTGAGTTCAGTGCTGAAAGTCAATGCGACACCAATAAAAATCTTTCGAGATCCGGTAAGATCAATATTAAATATATCAACACCAATGTATTGGAAACCATCACAAGGATAGAATATGAGGATTATAAAGTAAAAGGATATGTTATCGAAGGAAAAAGGGATTTCAAACAAATCAGGAGTCTTACAAATCCCAATCGAAGAACCGAATCTTTTGAAAATATCCTGATCATCAATGAAACCGGGTCTTCTACCAAGCTGAAAGGAGAAGCTGTTTTCAACCTGGTTTATGAAAATCAGGTATTGAAGGAATTTACCTCATCGGGAAGCGTGGAAGGCAGAAATATCACGGGAAGGCCAATTAAAATGACCCAAACAAGCCCAAAACGATATATTGTTTCTTGTTTAAAATCCGGTTTTGTATTGCCCGGCCAAGGGACAGAAACCTGGCAGATTTTCAGAAATGAAACCCAAGCGGTGTCGCACAATGTGGTTTACGAGCAGGAAACTGATTGTATTAAGAAAATGACTATCACGCTTCAGGATGGTCGGGTAATGGTTTTTAGGCAATGACAAATACCTGTGAAATATCTTAGAAGACTTTATTTTTTAATGGAAAAAAAGCTGTCAATAAGCTTAGTCAAAAAACTCCAATGGCGCACTGGAATATATAATATTCTCCTTTTTATGGGCTTCTTTTTGGAAAAAAGCTGGATCTGCAGCAACTGATGCATCAAATTGATTCCCTTGACAATCCATTAAGTGAAACATCCTTCCTCCGCCAACCAAATTCATGAAATTAGTGTAAAACACACTTTTGTTTTGATAGGTGACCAAAGAGACAAATCCGATGTAACTTCCGTTATGCGCCATTGACAGCCTGTCTTCTTCGCCTTTCTGAAGCAGGTCATATAACCACGGCATAGAAGTCTGTCCACAAGCATTTTGGGCTTTTAGCATCGCACTTTCAATATCATGGATTTCCGAAACCCCATCCTCCTTGCTTATACAGCCGACACCGCACATAACGATAAAAAGAAAGATTGTGAATTTTTTCATATTCTAAATATAAAGAAAAAGCTTTTAAAAAAAAGGCCGCCCTGATTATCAGAACAGCCCTTTTAGGTTTGTGCGGTAATGGAATCAATACCTGTAATACTCTGGCTTGTAAGGCCCTTCTGGAGTAACTCCGATATATTCTGCCTGATCATTAGAAAGGGTATCCAACTCAACTCCCAACTTAGCCAAATGAAGCGCAGCTACTTTTTCGTCCAAATGTTTTGGAAGAACATAGACACCAGGTACATATTGGTCAGTATTAACCCAAAGTTCAAGTTGTGCAAGCGTTTGGTTTGAAAAGGAATTCGACATGACAAATGAGGGGTGTCCTGTAGCACAGCCCAAGTTGACAAGTCTTCCCTCTGCAAGCACGATAATTTCTTTTCCTTCAAGGCTATAAAGATCTACCTGAGGTTTGATCACGTCTTTTGTCTGTCCATAGGTTTTATTCAACCAGGCCATATCAATCTCATTGTCAAAATGGCCGATGTTACAAACAATGGCTTTATCTTTCATTGCCAAAAAATGCTCCTTGGTAATGATATCTTTATTTCCGGTAGCTGTGACCACAATGTCTGCTTCCTTTACGGCATCAACCATTTTTTTAACTGCAAAACCGTCCATTGCTGCCTGTAGTGCACAGATTGGATCGATTTCAGTAACGATCACTCTGGCTCCGGCACCTCTCAATGAAGCTGCTGAACCTTTTCCTACATCACCATAACCTGCCACAACTGCCACTTTTCCTGCCATCATGATGTCTGTAGCTCTTCTGATAGCATCTACAAGTGATTCTTTACATCCGTATTTGTTGTCAAACTTTGACTTGGTTACAGAATCATTTACATTGATCGCAGGCATGGGAAGCGTTCCTTTTTTCATTCTTTCATAAAGCCTGTGCACACCGGTAGTGGTTTCCTCTGAAAGACCTTTAATACCAGACACTAGTTCAGGATAATTATCCAATACCATATTGGTAAGGTCTCCCCCATCGTCAAGGATCATATTTAATGGACTCTTTTCTTCTCCAAAGAAAATGGTCTGCTCTATACACCAATCAAATTCCTCAGCTGTCATTCCTTTCCAAGCATAAACTGAAACACCAGTTGCAGCAATAGCTGCTGCGGCATGGTCTTGGGTTGAAAAAATATTACATGATGACCAGGTAACCTCAGCTCCCAATGCCGTCAAAGTTTCTATCAGAACGGCTGTTTGAATAGTCATGTGAAGGCAACCGGCAATTCTTGCTCCCTTCAAAGGTTGGGAAGGTCCGTATTCCTCTCTAATGGACATAAGACCGGGCATTTCAGCCTCCGCCAATTTGATTTCTTTTCTACCCCAATCTGCTAAAGAGATATCCTTTACCTTGTAAGGTGTGTAAACATTTGATTTGATTTCAGACATAATATGTATTCGTATAGTTTAAAATTCATTATTAGAAATACAAAATTAACTTAATTAGAGTTATTAGAAAATTAATTTCCGAATAAGAACTTAACCTCTTTAAATGCATAATGTTGAAATTGTCCATTTTCTTTTTCAATGATCAGTTTTCCCTCTTCGGTGATACCTTTGATTTTACCTTTGAAAAATTCTTTGTCATCAAAATCACTCCACTCGTCGAACTTGAACATATTCAAAAGATATTCTTTTCTTAATTTTTCTCTGTCATCCTTTTTTATTTGAATATATCTTTTCTCAATATGTTTTATCAAGCTCCTCAATAATTCCCAAATATCGAAATCCTGCCCTGCAAGTTGTGCCAAAGAACAGGCATTGGGCACAGTAAAATGACGTTGATTGATGTTCAGACCTATACCAATAATTGAAGACTCTATAGCAGACTGACTAAGCGAGTTTTCTATTAAAATACCGCCCAATTTACCGTCAGTAATATGTACAATATCATTAGGCCATTTGATGCGGATATCCTGAATGTATTCAGACAAGAAATCCAAAAGAGAAAGTGAAATTACGATGTTTAATAAAAACTGCTCTGAAGGAGTAAGAAATTTTGGTTGAAGAACAAGGGAAAAAGTAAGGTTTTTACCTTTCTCAGAAAACCATTCATTTCCTCTTTGGCCCTTTCCTTTGGTCTGATTATCAGTGATAATTATACTACCTTCTGCAACTGTTCTTAAGCGCAACCTATCTTGTGCCTCTTCATTGGTAGAATGACACTCTGTCAGGTAAATGATATCTTTACCCAAAAAAAACGTATTGGCAAGGATTTTATACATCTCAAATTACTTTATTTGCAGAGCACTTGGGAATTAGATTTTGATTCTTAATACAATAAAGTTTAAATTGTAAAAATACACTAAAAAATATATGACAGCAGAAGAGCTGAGCAAATTAATCGTAAAGGGAATGGAAGAAAAAAAGGCTTCCGACATCGTGGTAATGGACTTGAGGAGTGTGAAAAATGCGTTTACCGACTTTTTTGTAATCTGTTCCGGAAACTCCGATACACAAATTGAAGCAATTTCAGATTCAATTGAAGAAGTCACAATAAAGCTAAAAGAAAAACCCTTTAGAAGTGAAGGAAAAAACAATAAACAATGGATTTTGATTGATTATATCAATGTAGTGGCCCATGTTTTTCTCAAAGAAAAAAGAGAGTTTTACGGACTTGAAGATCTTTGGGGTGATGCGAAAGTAACCAAGATCGTATCTTGATTTTGTTTTTGAACTTTAAACACCTTAAATCGTTTTAAAAAAAGCTTGACGAAAATTATAATGAGCGATACGAATAAACAAAAAAGTAAAAATTTTCTCCCAAAGACTCCCCAGAAACCTAATCTTCAACTGTGGTTGATCATTACCGCTGTGATCGTTTTGGTAGGGATCACTTGGTTCAACCAAAGGACCAATGTAATCAACATCACCAAAAGTAAGTTTGAGGACATGTATTTGGCCAATGATGTGGCTAAAGTTACCATCATCAGAAATCAAAATCGAATTGATGTAACTCTTAAGGAATCAGCACTCGAAAATCAAAAGTATAAGACCGAACTTGAATCCAATGGACCATTTTTCAACCCTTTAGGCCCCCACTATTCTATAGAAGTTGCAAGTGCCGAGAAATTTGAAAAAGATTTTGAAGATCTTGAAAGCAGTGTTCCTGAGAACCAAAGAATTGCCTATTCAGTAAAGAATGAGGAATCCTGGACCAATTGGTTTTCTAGTTTTGGATTTCTGATCATTTTGTTTGTCTTCTTCTGGATCATGATGCGAAGAATGGCCGGTCCCAGTGGACCAGGTGGACAGATATTTAATGTCGGCAAATCTAAGGCCCAGCTTTTTGATGCGGAAAACAAAGTCAAAATCACATTTGACAATGTGGCCGGTTTGGATGAAGCAAAAGAAGAAATTCAGGAAATCGTTGAATTCCTAAAGAATCCTTCAAAATTCACCAAATTGGGAGGAAAAATACCTAAAGGTGCATTATTGGTAGGACCTCCGGGAACAGGCAAAACTCTTCTGGCGAAAGCTGTTGCAGGTGAAGCCGGAGTACCATTCTTTACACTTTCAGGTTCTGATTTTGTGGAGATGTTTGTGGGTGTTGGTGCGGCCAGGGTAAGGGATTTGTTCAAGCAGGCCAAAGAAAAAGCACCTTGTATCATTTTCATAGATGAGATTGATGCCATTGGTCGATCAAGAGGAAAAGGCCAAATGCCCGGGTCCAATGATGAAAGAGAAAACACATTGAACTCGTTATTGGTAGAAATGGATGGTTTTGGGACTGATTCCGGTGTGATTGTACTCGCAGCGACAAATAGACCTGATGTATTGGACAGCGCCTTGTTAAGGCCTGGAAGATTTGACAGACAGATCAGTATTGACAAGCCTGATATAGTAGGGAGAGAAGCTATCTTCAAAGTTCATTTGAAACCTATTAAGATTGCAGATGACATTGATCCTAAAAAAATAGCTGCACAAACGCCTGGATTTGCCGGAGCTGAAATTGCCAATGTGTGTAATGAAGCAGCATTGATTGCCGCCAGAAGGAATAAAACTGCTGTAGACATGGAGGATTTTCAGGATGCAATTGACAGAGTAATTGGTGGTCTAGAAAAGAAAACAAAAATCATTTCTCCTGAAGAAAAGAAAATAGTTGCATTTCATGAAGCCGGTCACGCAGTGGCTGGTTGGTTCTTGGAACATGCCGACCCATTGGTCAAAGTTAGTATTGTGCCCAGAGGAATTGCAGCACTTGGATATGCGCAATACTTACCAAAAGAGCAGTTCCTATATCAAACCGAACAATTGATAGATGAAATGTGTATGACATTGGGCGGAAGAGCAGCAGAAGAGATCATATTTGGAAAAATATCCACCGGAGCATTGAGCGATCTTGAGAGAGTTACCAAAATGGCGTATTCAATGGTATCTGTTTATGGAATGAATGATAAGATAGGAAATGTATCATTCTATGACAGCAAGTCGAATGAATATAAAATGACAAAACCTTATTCTGAAACTACCGCTGAAACCATAGATGAAGAAGTAAGAAAATTGGTAGCAGAGGCTTATGAAAGAACCAAAAGTCTTTTGCGCAGCAAAAAACCGGAGGTTGAAACATTAGCAAAAGAGTTATTGGAAAAAGAGATTCTGTTCCAATCTGATCTGGAAAAACTAATTGGGAAAAGACCATTTGCCAAAGAAACCACTTATGAAGCCTTTACCAAAAAAGTGGTGAAAAAGGAAGAGGAAATCCCTGCCAAAGAGGATGAGGAAAATGGTGCCGGAGAAATAGATGAAATAGTGCCTCAAAAAGTGGAGGATACCAAAGAATAATAAAACGTAAAATAAAATAAGAAGCCTCCTAAATGGAGGCTTTTTCATTTTCATACTATCTTTGCTTAATCCCAAAATGATATGAACATCAAACTTCACCAAAAGAAGATTTTTTTTGCTTCCGATTTCCATTTAGGTGCACCCGATCAAATAAGCAGTAAGTCTAGGGAAAACAAAATCATCCAATGGCTGGATGCTATTCAAAATGATGCAGCGGCTATATTTCTTGTAGGTGACATATTTGATTTTTGGTTTGAATATGATAAAGTCATTCCCAAGGGCTTTGTCCGTTTCCTCGGTAAAATAGCGCAATTAAGGGAAAGAGATATCCCTGTTTTCTTTTTCACCGGCAATCATGACCTTTGGATGGATGACTATTTCACGAAAGAACTTGGAATTCCTGTCTTTGACCATCCCATTGAAGTCATGGTAGAGGGTAAAAAATTTCTGATAGGACATGGTGATGGTTTAGGTCCGGGAGACAGACAATACAAAATCCTTAAAAAGATTTTTACAAACCCCGTCTGTCAATGGTTGTTCAAATGGCTACATCCGGACCTTGGGCTTCGCTTAGCGCATAAATGGTCAAAAAGCAGCAGGATTACCAATTTACAGAATAATGACAATGAGTTTAAGGGAGAAAATGAGTGGATTTGGGCATATTGCAAGCAGATCGAAAAAAATCAGCACTTTGATTTTTATATATTTGGCCATAGACACCTCCCTTTGGATCTACCTGTCGGCAAATCATCCAGATATTTTAACTTGGGTGAATGGGTGACCCAATTTACTTATGGTGTATTTGACGGTAAAACATTTGAAATCAAAAAATTTGAAAATTGAAATTCAAAATTCTCATATTGTCCTTATTCTTTCTGAGCTTTCACCTATCAGGTCAGGTGGATGGATGGGGAATTCCCAAAATAATTGATTTTCCCAGATTGGATAAAATTTCGCTGGATAATCAGGGATTCATATTCCTTGCCGACTTAGAAGGAAACCTCTACCAATACAGCAAAGACGCAAAATTTCTGAATAATTTTTCCCCTCCAAGACAGGGGAGTTTAAGTCAATTGGAAGCTTTTTGGACTGTTAATATTTTTACATTTTCTGCTGATCTGCAGGAATACAGGATTTTGGACAGATTTATCAATCCTGTTGCTGAAAACAGGATTCCCATGGATCTTATCAATCTTGCCAAAGCTGCCACATTGGGCAATAACAACATCATTTGGGTTTTTGATGAGACAGATTTATCTCTCAAGCAGTTTGATTACATTAGAAACAGGATCATCCAAAATCAGCCTTTAAACCTAATTATTGATCGTTCCTCATTGGAAATAGTTGATATCAAAGAATATCAAAATCTACTGTTTTTGAATATCAGGGATGAAGGAGTTTTTATCCTTGACAATCAAGGAAACTTCATCAAAAAACTGATGGCCAAACCGACTCAAAAACTCGGATTTTGGAAAGGATATTTAATTTATCTGGAAGA
The DNA here is from genome assembly GCF_041749095.1 of Aquiflexum sp. Taxonomy (GTDB): domain Bacteria; phylum Bacteroidota; class Bacteroidia; order Cytophagales; family Cyclobacteriaceae; genus Aquiflexum. Next base: position 18,301 of record NZ_JBGTCA010000205.1, read on the forward strand.
TGATAAAATTGTTTTATTGAATTTTCAGTCCGAGAAAGTGGAATCAATCAACATTCCTACCGGAATCAAAGCCAAAGGTATTTTGGTAAACCAAAATCAGATACATTTTTATGATGCTAATCAGGTATGGATATTTGACAAATCTAAAACTCCGGCAAACGGAATATTCTGATAAAAAAAGACCATCAGAGAAAAAATCCCCAATGGTCTTCTGTAATTCAAAGCAATATTGATCTTTTAATCATCTAAATTCTCCTGTAAGGACGTTACTCTATCTAAATGTTGTAAATATAATTCTCGCCAACATCGGTCATCGGTCATCCTACATCCCTGCCTGCGGGAGGCAGGAAACCTAATAAGAAAAGGCAATTAAAATATTATCCTCAATGCAGATAATTAAATTTCTATGCAATTTCAACCAATTTGATATCGAAAATCAAATCCTGTCCTGCCAATGGATGATTGGCATCCAAGGTGATTTTTTCGCGATCTACTTGGGCAACTTTCACAGGCACAGGCTGTCCTGCCTGATTTTGAAGTGACAGTTCCATTCCTATTTCAGGATTAATATGAGAAGGAACCTGCTCTCTGGAAATTTCCAACATCATGTCCTCTCGTTTTTCTCCATAAGCCTCAACACATGGAATGGTGATACTTTTTTCTTCACCTACTCCCATTCCAAAAACTGCGGCATCAAATCCTTTGATCATATTTCCATCGCCCAAAGTAAACCCAAGAGGATCTCTATTTGCAGATGAATCAAATACTGTTCCGTCTGTTAATTTCCCTGTGTAATGTACTTTTACGGCATCGCCTTTACTTGCTACTGACATATCAAATTATTTTGTTAAAGGTTTAAAGGTAACACTTTTCATTTTGGATTGAAAACTTGTCCGTAATTGAGTCAGTGCATGTCCGTTTTTAAAACGGACATGTTCATTATTGAACATATTTTTATTATATTTATAGTGATATCTACTTAAGAAGTGGCATTTGAATTATGGCACCATTTTGTCTTAAGACATCATATCAAAAAATCCAAAACCAATGGAAAATCAACAACTAGGAAAAATATTGATTATTGATGACAATGAAGACCTGCTCTTCGCTGCCAAAATGTTGTTAAAAAAACATGCAAAAGAAGTCACTATCGAAAAAGATCCCCGTAGAATTCCCTTCCTGATCAACAACAACAGCTATGATGTAATCTTGCTTGATATGAATTTCACGGATGACACCACTTCGGGTAAGGAAGGGTTTCATTGGCTCAAACAAATAAAAGAAATAGATCCTAAAGCAGTGGTTATTCTGATAACAGCTTTTGGAGATGTTGAAATGGCCGTTCAGGCCTTGAAAGAAGGTGCAACTGATTTTATCTTAAAACCCTGGCAAAACGAAAAACTGCTCGCAACGCTTACCTCAGCTTCCCGTCTGAAAGAAAGTTACGATCAGGTCGAAAAGCTTTCAACCAAACAGAAACAATTACAATCTGACCTCAAAAAGCCGTATGCCGATATCATAGGACAAAGCGCTTCTATGAAAAATATTTTTTCCATTATCGACAAAGTTGCCACGACAGATGCGAATATTCTGATTTTGGGAGAAAATGGAACAGGTAAAGAATTGATTGCAAGGGCCATCCATGACAGGTCTCATAGGAGGGATGATATATTTGTCGGAGTGGATATGGGTGCAATTACTGAGACTTTGTTTGAAAGTGAGTTATTTGGCCACAAAAGGGGTTCATTTACTGATGCCAAAGAAGACCGGGCAGGAAGATTTGAAATCGCAGATAAAGGAACCTTGTTTTTGGATGAAATAGGAAATCTCAGCATGCCTTTACAATCAAAACTATTGACAGTCCTGCAAAAAAGGGAAGTGACAAGGATCGGAACCAACAAATCCATTCCTGTGGATATCAGGTTGATCTGTGCCACAAATATGCATATCCACGAAATGGTCATGGACAATACTTTCCGTCAGGATTTACTCTACCGGATCAATACAGTTGAAATATTCCTCCCACCACTAAGAGAAAGACAGGATGATATCCCTCTGTTGGCCAATCATTTCCTGAAAAGCTATTCACATAAATACCGGAAGGATTTCAAAGGATTTACGCCTAACGCCATGCAACTGCTTCAAAAATACAATTGGCCCGGTAATATCAGGGAATTGCAACATGCCATAGAAAGAGCTATCATCATGGCTGAGGGTGATTTTTTGGATAGTAGGGATTTCTTTTTTCTTTCGGCAAAGCCTTCCAATGAAAAAGCTGCTGTGCCAAACACATTCAACCTGGATGAGGTAGAAAAAAACTATATACAAAAAGCAATTGACAAGAACGGGGGCAACATCTCCAAAGCAGCCAAAGAATTGGGATTGACAAGGGCCTCCCTTTATAGAAGATTGGAAAAATATGGATTATAAGGTTGGCTTATTAGGAAGAATCATTCTCCTTGCGATTTCACTTTTTCTGCTTGCCTATTTTATTCTTAATGGAGCAGGGGTATTTGCCATATCCCTGTTTATTATTTTGATTCTGGCCCAGATTGTATTTTTCCTTGGATATGCAGAAAGTTCATTCAAAAAAGTCAGGCAATTCCTGGACAACATCAAGCAGGACAATTACACCAATGTATATCCTGTCAAATTTGATGGTACGGAAACAGATGATCTACATATTGAATTCAATGCCATTTTGGCAAAGCTTTTGGAAGATCAGGCCGAAAAAGAAGCTAATTACCAATATTTTCGCTCGGTCTTTCAACACCTGAGTATCGGCTTAATCACATTTGATGAAGAAGGCAAAGTACAGATTGTCAATACCGCTGCCAAAAGGATGCTCAATATTCTTCAACTCGCCAATATCACGGAGGTTGAAAAAATCAATAAGGAACTTCATCATGCCATTCATTCCCTCAGGACAGGCGGAAGTGAACTGATCAAAATTGCCCACCCTGATGGCATCATGCAGCTTTCAGTTTATGTGATTGAACTGGTTCTAAGGGATACAAAATTCAAATTGGTATCGCTTCAGAATATTCAAAGTGAGTTGGAAGAAAAGGAAATGGAGGCATGGCAGAACCTGGTCCGGGTCCTGACCCATGAAATCATGAACAGCATCGCTCCAATTTCCTCATTGGCATCTACTGTGAAAGGTGATATAGAATCCAAGATTGGCATCAATGAACCTGTCAACCCAAGTGACCTTGAAGACTATTTGATGGCCATCAGCACCATCGAAAAAAGGAGTGAGGGCATGATCAATTTTGTGAGTGATTTCAGAAGTCTTGCCCATATCCCGACACCAAAATTCCAAACAATCAGACTCAAAGTACTTTTTGACCAACTGGAAACCTTAATGCAACATCAGTTCGACTCCAATCTGATACAGTTCAAAAAACACATCGAACCTGAAGACCTGATTCTTTTTGGTGATCAGACTTTAATCGAACAGGTTTTGATCAATCTGATACAAAATGCTGTCCATGCGGTAGAGGACACAGTTAGCAGGATCATTTCACTTGATGCATTTATAGATGAAGCCGGGAAAATAATCCTGGAAGTGACCGACAGCGGAAGGGGAATCGAAGAGGATGCATTGCCCAAAATATTTATTCCATTTTTTACTACAAAAAAGAAAGGTTCAGGAATAGGCCTGAGTCTGTCAAAGCAGATCATGCGCAGGCACAAAGGAAATATTCAGGTTAGGTCTAAATTGGGGGAAGGAACAACCTTCAAATTGATATTCAATGCTTAAAAATGATTGATTATTTTTTGGAATAAATAAACCCCGGTCCGTCACAGGCAGCCCATGTGAAATTGGTGAGCTTTTTAGAATTATTGATATACATGAATTCCTGATTGCCTTCACCGCAATTGGCTACCAAGGCAAGATTCGTGTCAAAAGTAAGGATGAGTTCGTATAAAAAGACGGAGTTGTCAGAAGGAATCATCTCATAAACTCCCAATGCCTGTTCGGGAACAGTCAGCAATTTTCCATTCTCTTTTATTTTATTTGTGAGTTTAATAAAAGTCCCATCATCATTGAATATGTATTTTTCAGAAAAATCAACAGCTTCTTCATTAGAAGTATTATGGGTAAGAGAGTTTGTCATTTCTACCAAATGCCAATATCCAAGAATATTGACTTCCGGATCTTTATCATCCTGATGACAGGAGGATAAAACCACAAAAAATAAAAAGGGAATTAATAACTTTTTCATACTATCTAGAAAACACACTGTTGTTCAATACGCTGAACATGTCCCGAAGTTGGTTATATTCAGACTTAAGTCAAAGAGAATTACGGAAAAAACTTGTTTAGCAGATTGACTATCTTTTTATTTCCTCACCGTTCCTGACCAAAAGGGCGGACATTAACCTGCCCTTAACCTAGTGATGAGGGTTTTTAACAGTCTGTTAACTATTTCTTCACAATTCCGAACTAAATTTTAAAAAACTTATCTTTTTCATAATATCCTTTTCATCATTAGTTTTTGCACCACCCATATATTGCAAATAAAACTGACAGACTTGAAAACCCATTTCAAAACTATCGTCATCTCTGATGTACATCTAGGTACTAAGGGAGCAAAAGCAAAAGAAGTTGCCCATTTTTTGAAACAATATACCTGTGAAAACCTGATACTTAACGGGGACATCATAGATGGTTGGCAACTACGCAGATCAGGATCCTGGAAAAGAAAACACACCAGGTTTTTCAACAGGATGCTCAAAATGATCGAAAGGGACAACACCAAGGTGTATTACCTACGAGGCAATCATGATGACTTTTTGGATCAGATTTTACCCATTCAGATTGGTAATCTTTCTGTACTGACCGACATGATATATGAGAGTAATGGAAAAAAATTCTTTATCACACATGGTGATATTTTTGACAGCATCACCACAAACCTTCGATGGATTGCATACTTGGGCGATGTCGGATATACTTTTTTGCTATGGTTGAACCGGTTGGTAAATTATCATAGAAGAAAAAGGGGCTTGCCTTATTATTCACTGAGTCAATTTATCAAGGGAAAAGTAAAGTCCGCTGTCTCATATATAGATCAATATGAAGAGGAATTGGCCAAAGTGGCAAAGGCAAGGGGCTGTGATGGCATAATCTGTGGACACATCCACAAAGCAGAAAACAGGGACATCAACGGAATCACCTACCTTAATTCCGGTGATTGGGTAGAAACAATGAGCGCTTTGGCCGAAGACCATGATGGCACCTGGCAATTGATTTATTATAATGAAATCAATTTTAAAAAGATGGCCTCTGAAAAAACCTTTGTCTTAGAAACACTTAAGGATTTTAAGACTGTTGCATTCACAAAACCACCTGAAGAACTGAATTTCCCCAATTTTCTGCGCTGAAATGAAGTTTTTGTTGATTGTCCAAGGTGAGGGAAGAGGTCACATGACCCAGGCAATTTCCCTGTCACAAATACTTGAAAGAGGCGGGCACGAGGTCTGTGCAGTATGTGTAGGCAGAAGTCAGAGAAGGGAAATCCCCGTTTTCTTTGCTTCTAAGATCAAGGCGCCAATCCACCTTTTTGACAGCCCGAATTTTGTAACGGATAAAGACCACAAGGGCATCAAACTGGGCAAAACAATTTCCCACAACTTTGCCAAAACCCATCAGTTCCGGAAAAGTCTTAAACAAATACACCGGCTAGTCACAGCACACCGGCCTGATGTCATACTCAATTTCTATGACCTTTTGGGAGGTCTTTACAATATGCTTTTTCAACCTGAGTGCAGGTTTTGGACAATTGGACATCAATACCTCATAAACCATCCGGAATTTCCATATCCCAATGGAAACATCCTCCAAAAATTATTATTCCAGCTCAATACCAAAATCACAGCATTTGGATCAGAATTGGACTTTGCACTTTCATTCAGACCTCTTGAACCAACACAAAACGGAAATACCATTGTCCTGCCTCCCCTACTCCGCAAAGAAATAAGGGGCATGACTCCGACCAAAGGTGATTTCTACCTTACCTATATGGTCAATCCCGGATATAGTGATGAAATCCTCCATTTTGCAAAAAAATATCCTGAGATTAAAATTGAGGCTTTTTGGGATAAAAAAGGGGCTCCGGATATTTACAGTCCATTGAAGAACCTGATCTTTCACCAGTTGAACGATCGGTTGTTTCTGGATAAAATGTCACAATGCAAGGGTCTGATTACCACTGCCGGGTTTGAATCTGTATGTGAAGCGATGTATTTGGGCAAGCCAGTGATGATGATACCTGTAAAGGGGCATTTGGAACAGGCCTGCAATGCCATTGACGCCAAACTATCCGGGGCAGGAATAATATCAGACAACTTTAATTTCCGTGAAATGGAAACTTATCTCGATTCAGGAATTTTCATTCCTACTTCTACAAAGGCATGGGTTGACAGTTTTGAAGAAAAATTTTTCGGAATTATAAATGGAATGTCCAGTCCCAATAAATTAAAAAAGTCTAACATTCCAAAACTTCGAAATAGGGTTTTGACAAGATAATTTAATTTAAAATCAAGTGGTTTTCCGCCATCATTTCAGTTACCTTAACACCCTACCTTATATTTTTTTATTTACATCATTTGCCATTTTCTATCTTAATTAATTCATTTTATACCTTAAATCCCTCCATTAGAGTTTTAAGAAAAATCAGTGTTTTTTATAACATTCTATCGGTTACAAGGTTTAACCTTCGTCAGGTATTTTTTAATTTTGAAAAATGATAAATCAATTAATCCAAAAGAATCAATTCCTGACAATTAAATCGATTGCGGAAAAAACATAATTGAAAATTTTATGGAAGTATTATCCGAAGAATACCAACTGTGATAAAAATGGGTAAATTCGGGATGGATTATTTGGATCAGATTTAAATGAATATAGAACAACAAAGGCTTCAGGAAGATCGGGAGGGGAAAAAACATTGGAAAAAATGGGGACCTTATCTGACAGAACGGCAGTGGGGAACAGTAAGGGAAGACTATAGTCCAAATGGTGCTGCATGGGATAATGTTACCCACGAAGATGCCCGAAGTAAAGCTTATAGGTGGGGAGAGGAAGGAATCGGGGGTGTTTCTGATTACAAGCAAAACATTTGCCTGGCCTGGGCATTTTGGAATGGGAAAGACCCCATGATAAAAGAAAGACTGTTTGGTTTGACCGGACATCAGGGCAATCATGGTGAAGATGTCAAGGAACTGTATTATTACCTTGACTCAACACCCACACACAGTTATATGAAGATGCTTTATAAGTATCCTCAAAATGAATATCCATATAAGCAGCTTTTAGAAGAAAACAGAAAAAGAACCAAAACAGACCCCGAGTTTGAACTGATTGACACGGGTATTTTTGATAAAGATGAATACTTTGACATTTTTCTGGAGTATGCTAAAAATGATGTAGATGACATTGCAGCCTTCGCAACTATTCATAATCGAGGCCCCGAAGATGCTGAAATCTGGGTAATGCCTACCATTTGGTTCCGAAAAACCTGGTTTACAGGACATGAACCTTTTATGCCAAAAATTTCTCTACACGGAGAAAATACCATTAAAGCCTTCTCGCCTCAAAATGGGAATTACTTTTTTGATTTTGATGGTAATCCGGAATTCAAATTTTGTGACAATGAGACCAACAGGGAAAAACTCTACAGCATTCCCAATGAGAAAATGTATCTGAAAGATGCGATCAATGATTATGTGGTAAGCCGTTATTCAAGACACCTGAATCCTAATAATTTTGGCACAAAAGCAGCAGCCATTTACAAATTGACCATTCCCGCAGGTAGTTCTCAAAAAGTAATGCTAAGGATGACGCATCAAAAAACTGAGGCGGCAATTGAATCCTGCGAACAGATAATGGCCGAAAGGAAGAAAGAGGCAGATGAATTTTATGCTGAATTGCAGGATCGGGTCAAGGATGATGACATGCGGAACATCCAAAGGCAGGCATATGCAGGCATGATGTGGGGCAAGCAATTTTATTACTACAATGTAGATCGCTGGTTGGAAGGAGATCCGGGGAGGTATTCACCTCCGAAAGAGCGGAAAAAAGGAAGAAACAGTGATTGGAGACACCTGTACAATCAGGACATCATTTCCATGCCGGACAAATGGGAATATCCCTGGTATGCAGTATGGGATTCAGCTTTCCATTGCATTCCGATTTCAAGGCTAGACCCTGACTTTGCCAAAGGACAATTGGTATTGTTCTTAAATGAATCTTATATGCATCCAAATGGGCAGATACCTGCTTATGAATGGAACTTCAATGATGTCAATCCTCCTGTCCATGCCTATGCCGTACAGCGTGTCTATCAGATTGACAAAAAAATGAACGGAGATAAAGGCGACCAGGAATTTCTTGAAAGGGCATTTCACAAACTCATGATTAACTTTACCTGGTGGGTCAATCAAAAAGACAGTGAGGGAAAAAATATTTTTGAAGGGGGTTTTTTGGGTCTGGACAATATCTCTGTCATTGACAGGTCCCATGCCCATAAGTACAAAGGAAAGCTGGAACAAGCTGATGCCACATCCTGGATGGCGATGTTTTCCCTGAACATGATGCGGATAGCTCTTGACCTTTGCGAGTTCAACAAAACCTATCAATATACCGCCACCAAATTTCTGGAGCATTTCCTTTACATAGCAGGTGCCATGAGCAATATCTCAGGGGAAAACATCAGTCTTTGGAATGATGAGGAAAACTTTTTCTTCGATGTCTTTCACCTGCCGGGCAAAGACCCAAAGGTGATGAAGCTCAAATCAATAGTCGGAATCATTCCGTTGTTTGCGGTGGAATCAATTCGGGTGGAACTGTTTGACAGTCTTCCCGAATTCAAAGAAAGACTGGATTTCTTCCTAAAGGAAAAACCAAAATTGGCAGCATTGGTGTCAAGTTGGATACAGCCGGGATATGAAAAAAGAAGGCTCTTTGCCTTATTGAGAGGCCATAGGATGAAAAGTATCCTCAATAAAATGCTTGATTCTGAAGAGTTTTTAAGCGATTACGGAATCCGTTCACTTTCCAAATTCCATGAAAAGAAGCCCTATACTCTCCGTATCAACGGTGATGTGTTGAGCGTGGAATATACACCTGGGGAATCCGATACCATGATGTTTGGAGGAAATTCCAACTGGCGTGGTCCTATCTGGTTTCCCATTAATCATTTAATCATCGAATCACTCAGGAAATTTGATTATTATTACGGAGGGGAATTTTCGATAGAATATCCGACCGGTTCCGGAAACTATGTTACCATGGATATAATCGCAAGGGAATTATCCTTGAGGTGTATCAAATTATTCCTGAAAGACGAAAACGGTCACAGACCCATGTATGGCACAAACCTCAAAATGCAGGAAGACCCACATTTCAAGGACCATATTCTCTTTTATGAATATTTTCATGGAGACAACGGCACTGGACTTGGTGCTTCCCATCAGACGGGTTGGACAGGATTGGTTGCTGAAATGATACATAAATATTACAAATCAGAAAGAAGAACGGCAGAAGATGCTGAGGCAGAATTTAGAATACGATAGGTTAGAAGCTGGCTGTGATGAAGTAGGTCGTGGCTGCCTTTGTGGTCCCGTGGTGGCTGCAGCGGTTATTTTACCCGGGGATTATGCCAATGAGTTTATCAATGACTCCAAACAACTCAGAAAACAAGATCGGGAAATACTTGCAGAAGAAATCAAAGTTTCGGCACTTGCCTGGTCTATCGCAGAGGCAAGCGTAGAAGAGATTGACAAAATCAATATTCTCAATGCTTCATTTTTGGCCATGACCCGGGCAGTGAAAAAACTGGATGTGATCCCACAACATCTTCTTATCGACGGAAATAGGTTTAAGACCGATCTGGACATTCCATTTGACTGTATTATCAAAGGAGACGGAAAGTTTGCCTGCATTGCCGCCGCTTCGATTATAGCAAAAGTTTACAGAGACAATTTGATGTCTGAATTTGCGAAAACCTATCCGGGATATGGTTGGGAAAATAATGTGGGCTATCCTACCAAAACCCATAGAGAAGGGATCATCAAAATGGGTTTAACACCTTTGCACAGAAAGTCTTTCAGACATTTACCAGTTCAGTTGGAATTAGATCTTTAAAATCGCAATAGCATATATCCCTGTGGAACATAGGTGGTCAAAGTAGTCAACATGGACAAGGCAATCTCCGCACCATCCCAAACATCCGTTGTATTCATTTCCCTTGCGATCAAAGACTGCCCACAGATATAGAACTCAACACCGACATCTTTTAAAGCCTCATATACAGGCAAATTCGGATTTTTTATTCCATATAATTTTTCATAAAAGCTATCATTCAGGATACTGAAAATCGCTCCTCCATGAACAGCAACTTTGACTTTTATATTTTCTCTTGGAACACCTGCAATGCCATGTAAATTAATCATCCTTGCAATATTATCCACCATTCTATTGATCTGTTTTGGATCTTCGCTGGCGGATACCAAATCTATGATGATCTTATAATTTCCATTCGGATCGGGGCTTTCCGAAGCTTCGGGGATTTCATAAATCCCTCCAAAACCTTGAACTATTGGAAATTGGGCTGTTTGGGCAAAACTTACATCGACAATCAATATCAATAAGAAAGATAATAGAGTAACTCTCTGAATCATATATTTTCAATTAAGTAAAATGAAAAGTATATAAAAAGAAAAACGAATCAAAGGTGATTTTTTTAGGAGGCTGGAAAAAAGAAAAAGCCCCGGATTTCCGAGGCTTAATGTGCGCACGAGAAGATTCGAACTTCCACACCCGTAAGGGCACCACCCCCTCAAAGTGGCGTGTCTACCAGTTTCACCACGTGCGCTTTTAGGGTCAGCAAAAGTAGAAATCAAAACCTTTCCCTGCAAGTGATATGGCGTAATTTATCGTTGATTTTATCTGAGGATCTTGCCTAGTCCTCATGCCATGACTTGGGAAGGAGATTCATGCCATGACTTTGAGTCATGGCATGAATTTTTAACCAAACACCTTCTTCTCAGCAGCCAACAAAGTATTGTACAACAAAGAAGCAATGGTCATAGGGCCCACACCACCCGGAACAGGTGTAATGGCGGAAGCTTTTTTGGAAACCTCATCAAACTTTACATCCCCTATCAGCCGAAATCCTGATTTTTTGCTGGAATCTTCAATCCTGTGTATTCCCACATCAATGACCACAGCACCTTCTTTGACCATATCCGCAGTTACAAACTCAGGTTTTCCCAAGGCGACAATTAATATATCGGCAGTCTTGGCAATCTCGGGAAGATTCTTTGTTCTGCTGTGGGTCAGGGTTACCGTACAGTTTCCGGGATATTCATTCCTTGCCATCAAAATACTCATAGGAGAACCTACTATATGGCTTCTTCCAATGACCACGCAGTGTTTGCCGGAAGTTTCTATTTTATATCTTTTCAACAACTCAACTATTCCATATGGGGTAGCTGCCACATAAGCCGACCAACCCAATGTCATCCTTCCCACATTGGCAGGAGTAAAGCCATCCACATCCTTTTGAGGCTTGATTTTATTGGTTACTTTTTCTACAGAAATATGCTTGGGAAGCGGCAATTGGACAATCAAACCATCAATCCCAGGATTTTGATTAATCTCTTCCACCACTTTCAACAGGTCTTCTTCAGACACCGATTCCTCCAACCTTACTAAGGTAGACTCAAACCCAACCTGTTCGCAGGATTTCACCTTAGCCCCCACATAAGTCTGACTTGCCCCGTCACTTCCAACCAGGATTGCCGCCAAGTGAGGCGTTTTTCCTCCTTCCACCTTAATCTCGGCCACACGCTGTGCGATTTCAGTTTTTATTTCTTCTGAGGTTTTTTTTCCGTCGATAATAATCATTGATTTACGAATTACGATTTTTGATTTACGAGGCTTTTGGGAATTCTATTCCTTTAATTACTATTTTTTTGGGCGGTATCAACACTTTTCACAAATATTGAAACCAACTCATTAGATTCCTTTAGAACTTTTTGAATTAAAACTTCCTCAGTGTAGAGTTTTGCTCTAAATATTATCTTTAAGCAAACCAGTGTTTCTCTAAGTTCTTTTAAAACCACTTTAATCTTATGGATAAAATCCTTTCTTGATTCACCACTTTGAGCTTCACCATAATTCAATGCAGGTGAAGTTCCTGACCTCAATAATTGACTGGACAAATGATTTCCGGCTTTGGTATTAACAACAGTTTCTGATAAATGAATGATATCAACTGCAAAATCAATTAACCTATCCTCTAAATTGAATTCTCCTGACATGATGAAAATGGTTTAAAATTTAAAACTAATTATATAAACTAAATATTATTTAAATTCAAACTTTCCTCCCGTTTCCAAAAATTCAACCCTTATAATTTTATCGAAATTCTAAGTTTGAATGATACCCAAAACTTCATTATTCATCATTCGATGTTCCTTGTTCATTATTCAAAATTTTTAATGATGAATTTCGAATGATGAATGTTGAATGTTGAAGTTAAGAAAGCGATTAATCCAATTTCAACACTGCCATGAAGGCCTCCTGAGGAATCTCGACATTGCCTACTTGCCTCATACGTTTCTTTCCTTTTTTCTGCTTTTCCAAAAGTTTACGCTTTCTCGAAATATCACCACCGTAGCATTTGGCCAGCACATTTTTACGCATGGCTTTTACTGTTTCCCTCGCTATGATTTTGGCTCCTATTGCTGCTTGGATTGCAATCTCAAACATCTGTCTCGGAACCAATTCCTTCAGTTTTTCGCAAAGTCTTTTTCCCCATTCGTATGCTTTATCCCTGTGTACAATAGCAGATAATGCATCTACAATTTCACCATTGAGCATCACATCCAAACGCACCATATGGGATTGTTTGAAACCGATCATTTCATAATCCAAAGAAGCATATCCTCTTGAGATGGTTTTAAGTCGGTCAAAAAAATCAAAAACAATTTCTGCCAATGGCATATCAAAGGACAATTCAACACGGTCAGATGTCAGGTAAACCTGGTTTTTGATCAATCCTCTTTTATCCATACATAATTGGATCACTGGACCGACAAATTCCGATGCAGTGATGATAGTAGCTTTCACAAACGGCTCTTCAATATGTTTGAACAAAGTAGGTTCGGGCATATCAGAGGGGGCGTTGACCAATTTGTACTCATTGTTGTTCATCAGAGCCTTGAACTGAACTGAAGGCACCGTGGTGATGACAGTCATGTTGAATTCACGTTCCAAGCGCTCCTGAATGATCTCCATGTGCAGCATTCCCAAAAATCCGCAGCGGAAACCAAATCCCAAAGCGGCAGAAGTTTCAGGTTCCCATACCAATGAAGCATCGTTCAGTTGGAGTTTTTCCATGGAAGCCCTCAATTCTTCAAATTCAGTGGTATCCACAGGATAAATCCCCGCAAAAACCATCGGCTTCACATTCTCAAAACCTTTCACCATTATGGTACAAGGATTTTTGACATGTGTAATGGTATCACCGACTTTGACCTCTTTGGCCACTTTGATCCCGGAGATAAGGTATCCTACATTTCCTGCGGACATGGTCTGTTGAGGGATTTGGTTCATTCCCAAAATACCGATTTCATCTGCGAAGTATTCTTTATTGGTATTGACAAATTTGATTCTGTCTCCCTTGTTCATACTGCCGTTGAAAATCCGGAAAATAACTTCAACCCCTCTAAATGGATTATAAACCGAGTCAAAAATCATGGCCTGAAGCGGTTCGTTGGGGTCTCCTTTTGGAGCCGGGATACGTTCCACGACTGCATTTAGGATATCTTCAATACCAATGCCCTCTTTGCCGGAGGCCAATACAATATCTTCCCTATCGCAGCCGATAAGGTCAATGACCTCATCAGCCACTACTTCGGGTTCGGCACCGGGAAGGTCTATTTTATTTAAAACAGGGATGATTTCAAGATCATGGCCTATGGCCAAATACAAGTTGGATATGGTCTGGGCTTCCACGCCCTGGGAAGCATCCACAATCAACAAAGCCCCTTCACAAGCGGCGATGGACCTGGAAACCTCATAAGAAAAATCCACATGTCCTGGGGTATCTATCAGGTTGAGGGTATACTCCTCCCCTTTATACATGTATTTCATCTGGATTGCATGGGACTTGATGGTGATGCCACGCTCACGCTCCAAGTCCATGTTGTCCAATAATTGATTTTGCATCTCCCTGCCACTTACCGTATGGGTAAATTCAAGAAGACGATCTGCGAGTGTACTTTTCCCATGATCAATATGGGCGATAATACAGAAATTCCTAATTCTTTGCATATTCATTCTGGGCGCAAAAATAGATAAATTTGTGGGTTATATAAGTATATGAAGAGAAGGAAGGACCAAAATGTTTTATTTAAAAAATCAAACTAAAAGAATTATTTGATCTAATTATCCAAGCTTGGTTGGTTCCTTTCTTCCATAAAATCTTCAGTAAAAAGTTTTACACCCTCAATTAAGGATCCCCAAGGATTATGAAAAGGAATAATGAAAATTGAGTTCCCCATTTTCTTAAGGTAAACCTAATTATCATCTATTTTAAAATTTTCAGGTATCTTAATAAACTGGCTTCCTGAAATGTTTTCAATTTCGACTTCTTCGATTTTCATTGGATTTGAGTTTTTTAAATGTACGCATTTTTCAATTTTGTTGTTAAAAACAAACCTTTCTTATTTTCTTTACACCATCATCAAAAATCATTGAAATGAAGGCCATTGCTGAAAAGAAAAAAGCCAAAAACATCGGGGAATTTATCATCTACATGTACCAAATGGAAGACCTATTAAGGGCTTACCAGTTTAACATGCAGGAGGCAAAGCAATATGTCATTTCACATTATCCGATTTCTGATGAAGAGAAGGAAGAAACTTTTCAATGGTTCGCTGGACTTGCAGATTCCATGGCAAATGAAAATATCAAGGACAGTGGCCATTTAAAATCCGTGCAGCAAATGGTGGACCTTCTGGCCAAATTACATTGGCAATTGTTGAAAACTGATAACACCTATTTCAATATTTACCAAAAAGCCAAACCACATATCATTCAATTGGTACTTGAGGCAGGTGAAAATTCTCCGGGAAACGAAATCCAAATCTGCCTCAATGCGATCTACGGATTGCTTTTGGCCAAATTACGGGGAAGGGAAATACCCAAAGATATGGTAGCCGCTACAGAGATTTTTGGCGATGTGCTGAGCTATCTTAATTATGCTTATTTTGAGGGGTTGGGGAGTAAGGCTAGGGAAAATTAACTATTTCTGAGCGAAGTTTAACGTAGGTGCTAGGTGTAGATTGTATCTACACCAGTCTTTCCTTGGATCCCGTACAGTAGTCGGGAGTAATTCCAGTTTGGAGAAACACATTTAGTTATTAAGAAGTAATAACCCTACAGAAAAACTGAATTTTTTACTATCTATCAATATTTCTATCTTTGTGAAAATGCCAAACCCAATAAATCATGAACTATACCATATCGTTTCAGGAAAGAGCCAGGTTAGGTTTGGAACAGCTATCCAAGCAGTCTCCAGTCACCTTGGAGATGGCCCGACAACAGGTCCAAAAACTGAAATCCCAAAGAAAATCCGACAACAAGAAACAAAAAAACTAGAAAAGCTTTCTGGCATAAACACTAAAATATATGGGTTAGACTGGTGAAGGAGAATTACTTAAATAGATTCTGGTGAGTGATGGAATTTTTCAATTACAAATTGGCAAGGATAAAAGTGTGTAGTTGCAAAATACACCCAATCACCACCCAACGTTGTTTTACATCTCTTACATTTTTATATTATCCGGAAATTTCATATCACTACCCCCCATCCAAAAACTCATAAACACTTTTATAACAATCATTCCCATCAACATAATCCAAAAATGCAGCATAGAAAGGGTGGTTGCTTAAAGTGGCACTGTCACCTATGACGATCAGTTTTCTTTTTGCACGGGTAAGGGCCACATTCATCCTTCTGGTATCTGCCAAGAATCCGATTTCTCCGGAACTATTGGACCTGACCAAACTTATGACAATGATATCCCGCTCCTGCCCCTGAAATCCATCTATGGAATCAATGGTCAACAAATCTGAAAATGAGCGCAGATTTGGAAATTCAAAGGAATCAAAAACCAATTCATTGAACCTCCTCACCTGGGCCCTATATGGGGCAATCAGGCCGATATTCCATGCATTGGTTTTGATCTTGGCGATACCGGTTAGCTTGATCAGGTTTTCCAGGTATCGCAAAGCAAACCTGGCTTCCTCCAAATTAAAAGTACTCAGGGATTCTTCCTCCTGTTGTTCCGCAAATCCACTCCCTGCGGTATCGATAAACTCCAGGACAGGTTCATCATCTGCCAGTTTATGTTCAAGCGTATTGTCCGCTGCAATCAATCCATTCTTGTAGAAATATTTTCCTGAAAAGCCCATAATCAGTTCAGGCATTCTGTACTGCAAACTCAGCATCTGTGAAGCTGCAGGTTTTCTTTTGATCACCTTTTCGAATAAGGTTTCGCTTAATCCGCTTTTGGAAGCTTCGTAGGATTTGATGGTCGGTGGCAATTGACAATGGTCGCCTGCCATCACTACTTTTTGGGCTTTTTGGATGGGAATCCATGTGGCGGCTTCCAATCCCTGTGCCGCCTCATCAATAAATACAACAGGAAAACTCATCCCCTTTAAAGCTGAATTTGAAGCTCCCACCAAGGTGGATGCAATTACTTGGGTCTGTTGGAAAATATCATAGGTAATGTAATCCTGCAGACTTTCTGCATCTGATTTCAGCCTACTTGCTTCATCAAAAAGTCTCTTTTTCTGCATCCTTTCTTCGGGACCAAAACTTCTCTTGTATTTCTGTCCCAACTTTCTATACTCCTCAGCAGATTTTTTGAGCCGCTTCAAATCTTTGTAGCTATCATGATTGGCAATTTTGGCATCCAAAGTCTGGGACAAAATATGATCCTCCACCCTGGCAGGATGGCCAATCCGCAGTGTAGTGATATTTTGGGCTATCAGTTTTTCGACCAAGAGATCTACTGCGGCATTACTCGGGGCACAGACCAATACCTGTTTCGCAGATTCCAAAGTCTGTAAGATGGCCGCTACCAAAGTCGTCGTCTTACCTGTCCCGGGAGGACCATGGATGATGGCTACATCCTTGGCATTCCTGACCAGATTCAATGCCGTATTTTGGCTACTGTTCAGTTGGTCATTTTGAACATTATCAGTTTGTTTGATTTCAGGATCTTTATCACCCAATAAAATATGTTTCAACTCACCCAATCTTCCCTTTTCAGATTTGATAACGGCTTTCAAGGTCGATTCCATTTCACGGTAACTTGCCTCATCAAAAAGCAGGTCAATTCCCATCTTCCCGGAATTCATCCAATCGGGGATTTCATCTACCTGCAAGGTGACGACCATGATGTCTTTTTTGACCTGATTGATCACACCATTGATCCTGTTATCCTGGGATTGGTGTCTATCGTGATTGGAAAAGATGGAAACTGATTTTCCTGATTGGAAAACATGGGATTGTTTGGAATCGAATCTCACCAACTCAACAATCAACCGTTCACCAAATCCGGTTTTGGTTTTTTTGAGTTGGACAGGATACCAGCAAACACCCTCTTCCTTCTTTTCTGAAATTGAGGTATATAAAAACTTCTTTTTATACTGGCTTAGATCTTCTTCCCATTCCTGTTTTAGTAGTTTGAGAGAAAAACTTAATTCTTCCTGAATTTTTGACATCTATTCTTAAATTTGGGGCAAATTACATACATAACCCAGACTCTAAAATTATCTCGTAAGTGAATTATCTCGCACACGCATATTTATCTTTTGGAGACCCAAAAGTTTTGAT
>NZ_JBGTCA010000206.1:0-2359 GCF_041749095.1 Aquiflexum sp.
AAAGTGATCAGGAAGTATGGTGGGAAGTATGGTTAGATATAACTACCTCATCAGAAGAAATTGTCCGAGCAGAGATTATTGATCGATTACAGATGTTTGGAGTTCAAATCTCCTCTCGGTTTTTGATTTTTCCGGAGCACCTTGTGATACTAGTAAAGGGGAGTGCCAAACAACTGGCTGAACCTCTGCTATATTCTCAATACCTAGATGAATTAAGAAAACCAGTAGAGTTATCAGATGCTTTTACATCCATGGAAATTCCTGAACAAAAAGATTGGATAGCCAACTTAGCTCAGCAATTAGAAATTCAGGAAAATCCTAACTTGTCAGTATGCCTTTTGGATTCTGGCATCAATGAAAACCATCCCTTACTGACACATTTGAAATCAATTATCCATGTGGACACTGTAGATCCGTCATGGGGGACTAATGATTCTTGGAGTTTCCCAGGTCACGGGACAGCCATGTCAGGAATCATTCTTTTTGGGGATTTATCGGAAGCGTTATTAGCTAAGGATAGCATTAGAATTTTCCATCGATTGGAAAGTGTTAAGTTGATTCAACAATCAAGGCCAACAGAGCCAGATCAATATGGTGCAGTTACAGAAGAAGCTATTGCTAGAGTAGAGACAAATCCCATAGACCTAAGGGTTTTCTGTATGGCCATCACTGCTGATGGAGATACCCACTTTGGCAGGCCAAGCTCTTGGTCTGCGGCAATTGACAAATCAGCCTTTGGAGAAGAAGATTGGAAACGGTTAATATTGGTTTCAGCAGGAAATATTCCAAATCATAGATGGCTGGAATACCCTATATCCAATCAGGATTATAGCATACACGACCCCGCCCAAGCTTTTAATGCACTGACGGTTGGTGCATATACGTTGGAAGACAGAATTGATCTATCCAGATACCCGGGAGCAACTCTCTTGGCTCAAAGGGGGCAGTTAGCTCCTTCAAGCAGTACAAGCATGACTTGGGGAAAAGAATGGGCTATCAAACCAGAGATTGTCTTGGAGGGCGGAAATGCGGCAGATTGGAATGGTGGTCTTTGTGATCCTGATTCCTTGGTGCCTTTAAGCATTTCCAAAGGAGGAATGGCAAACTCACAATTCACCACTTTTGGAGAAACCTCCTCTGCCACGGCTTTTGCAAGTAAATTTGCTGCTAATATTTTGGAAAATTACCCGACAATTTGGCCAGAAACAGTACGGGCATTGGTGGTTCATGCTGCTCAATGGACGGATCAAATGTTAGGAAATAAGAAAATTGAAGATCTCTCAGCTTCGGAAAAAATTCAACTTCTAAGAACAGTAGGTTATGGAGTACCTTTCTTGCCTTCTGCCTTGTACACCTTACAGAATTCCGTGTCCTTGGTAATTCAAGAAACCATTAAACCCTATATAATTGAAAAAAGCACTGTCAAGGCTAATGAATGCCATGTGTTCACCCTTCCATGGCCAGAACAACAACTTTTGGAAATGGGAAGTACACAGGTCAGATTAAATGTGACGCTCTCCTATTTCATAGAACCTAACCCGGGCAGTAAACGCTATGCGCGAGCCAACAATTATGCTTCATTTGGTCTCCGTTTTAAATTGAAGGATACCAATGAAACTTCGACTTCCTTTTTGGCAAGGATCAATAAAGAAGCCAGAACAGCTTTAGAGGAGGACTATCAGCAAGAAGGACGGGAAAACTGGGCAATCGGTCAAAAAATACGGGACAAAGGCTCGATCCATAGAGATATCTGGATAGGTAATGCAGCTGACCTGGCTACCAAAAACGAACTGGCCATCATTCCAACCGGAGGCTGGTGGAAATCTAGACCTATACATCAGCGCTACAAAAAATCTGTCCGATACAGCCTGATCATCAACATAGAAACTGACTCAGAAGATATCTTGACACCGATTTTGAATGAATTGAAGGTGGGGATTGATGTCTTAAATATTTCCTAATGATATGCTTAATTGGAGAGACATAAAATCTGAAAAACCTGAAATCGGACAAATTGTAATCCTTTCAGATCAAAAAATCACAGATTTCAGAAAATGGACTTTAGGGCAGTTTTTAGAGAATGACGATAAAACGGCCTATGGATTATTAATTCAATCTGATAAAATCGTTAAACCTGATAGTTTTGCTTTTTGGACACCATTTCTAATAAAAGACTTAGGAGTTCCGGGAGACTATAAATTAGAGGAGTTACCACAATATGTAGTCGGTAATTGAATATGCACCAAAAATGGTAATCAGGAATACACCAAAAATGGCAACAGGAATGCACCACTTTGTAAATATACCCAGGTTAATTATTGTTTTCAAAGAAAGATTTTCTGTTTTCCATTCTATAACT
>NZ_JBGTCA010000207.1:0-2334 GCF_041749095.1 Aquiflexum sp.
GCCATTTCTATGATTCTATTTATTTCCTCAGCTTTAAAGTCTGTTGTTTTCTTCATGATCTAAAAACTTTAGATCCGATCCTTTGTTTTGATCAGAATGGAGAAAGTCAATATTGTTTGGTTTAAAAGGGATCTGAGATTGTGGGACCATGCCCCATTAAAGGCGGCTATTGAAAATGGGCTACCTATTATTTTGGTATATTGTTTTGAACCTGAACTGATAGCTAGTCCAAAATCCGACATTCGCCACTGGAGGTTTGTTTGGCAAAGCTTGGTGGATCTGAATTCCCAACTCAAAAACCATGATACCAAAATCCATATTTTTTATATGAATCCGCTGATGTTATTTCAGGAATTATCCAGAATTTATAAAATTCAAACCCTGTATTCCCACCAAGAGACAGGTATCAAGATTACTTATGACAGGGATAAAAGAGCTGCGGTGTTTTTCAAAAAGGAAAATATCCTGTGGAAAGAATATGCTCAACAAGGAGTGAAGCGGGGCAGGAGCGATAGAAATAACTGGTCAAAAGATTGGTACAGCATGATGTCTTTGCCACAGGAAAATCCTGATTTATTCAAAGGTTTTTTTTATACCTTATCCAATCAGTTCATAGAAAGTCTGGAATCCACAAACATTCCTGAAGCATGGAAATCCCCTCATCCCAATATGCAAAAAGGGGGAGAGGTTACTGCAATGAAATACTTCCATACATTTTTTGAGGAAAGGGTTAAAAATTATATCAGACACATTTCAAAACCTGAATTGAGTCGAAAAGGCTGCAGTAGGTTATCTCCTTATCTTGCGTGGGGCAACTTGTCTATCCGTCAGATTTATCAAGCTGCTGAGAAGAAAAAGAAGGAGAAGTTTCAAACCAAGAATCTGACAAATTTCCAATCCAGACTAAGATGGCATTGCCCTTTTATCCAAAAATTTGAAATGGAATGCAGAATGGAGTATGAACATGTCAATCGGGGATTTGAAGAATTCATAAAGCCTAAAGATGAGAATAAAATCAAGGCATGGGAAGCAGGGAAAACAGGAATTCCGCTCGTGGATGCCTGTATGCGATGTCTTAAAGAAACAGGTTATCTCAATTTCAGGATGAGGGCAATGGTCGTATCCTTTTTGACACACCACCTTTTTCAGGATTGGAGGGAAGGAGCAAATCATTTGGCAAGGATGTTTCTGGATTTTGAACCTGGAATCCATTACCCGCAATTGCAGATGCAGGCAGGGGTGACAGGTATCAATACAGTCAGGATTTATAATCCCCTCAAGCAATCCACTGATCATGATCCGGATGGGGTTTTTATCAAAAAGTGGGTTCCCGAGCTTGCTGACTTACCAGTTCATATCATGCACGAACCATGGAAAATCACAGGGATCGAACCAGCGCTTTATGGATTTCATTTGGGAAAGGATTATCCTTATCCCATAGTGGACTTGGAAGCCTCAGGAAAATTCGCAAGAGACCACATCTGGAAAGCCCAAAAAATGGTAGCAGTGAAAGAAGAAGCAGAAAGGATTTTGAATAAGCATACTGTGCCAGATAGATGGCCTTAGGGGGTGGGTTTGATAAGGTTTAATTAAATACTGAATTGTCAGAATCAAAAATTGTCTTTATCTTGTTGACAATGATTTATTAATCGCTTTACAAATGAAAAGAATGTTTAGAATAATACTTACCCCTGAAACTGAGGGTGGTTTTACAGTTGTAGTACCTTCCCTTCCAGGCTGTGTCACATGGGGTGGGACTATAGAAGATGCCAAAGAAATGGCTACTGAAGCGATATCCTTATATGTTGAAGATTTGGAGGCAAGTGGTGAAGAAATCCCAAATGATATAAATAGCCTGGAACTATCACTAGTGGTATCATGATGATTTCGATCAAATAAAACAGTTTTAGAATTTTTTCACTATGAAAAGTCTAACTCCAAAAGAATTAATCAAAGTTCTGGAATCCCTATTTTTCAGCGAAGTAAAGGAAGCCATTATCTTTTTAAGCATCCTGATGGAAGACGAACATTAGTACCCTTTCATACCAAAGACCTGAAAACCGGAACTTTACTTACAATCTTGAAGCAAGCAGGACTTTCAAAAAATGATATTTGATTGACATGGTCTGGTAAAGGTTGGTGATATTGAAGGATTTTATTTTAAAAAAAATAGGGAAATTGGGTGGGGATAAAAAGCGATTTTAAGTGGTCTAAGAAAAACTGAATTATATAACCACCTTAAATCCGCAGGCGGATGAGGAAAAAAGCCGAAAAAGCGGCTGATTTTTTTTGAATCAGGCTTTTCCGGCTCGTTTTTTTTCACTTATTTGAGTG
>NZ_JBGTCA010000208.1:0-5767 GCF_041749095.1 Aquiflexum sp.
CGAATAAAGACCAGCATATATTCAGTAATTCCGAAAGTTGAGGTAACTCATTTACCTTTAGTACTAAAGCTTTTAATATCGACCAAAAATGCCATTGCAAATTAGAAGTAAATCAAATTAAAAGAGGGGTGTTTGCGCCGACATTTGAAGGGGTATTATGCGAAAAGGCACAAATTGAATTCGATAAATTTTGTACAATACCAATCGTACCTATTGGTCAACTCTACGGAGGAAAGATTTGTGCCGCTCTTGCTAGGCAGCATCCTCGGGACTTATTTGATATAAAAAACCTATTAAATACCGATGGATTTTCTGAGGAAATAAAGAAAGGCTTTTTATTAGGCTTACTTGGAAGTGACAGGTCAATTCATGAAATTATTTCCCCCAATATTCTTAATCAGCAATCAGTATTGGAAAACCAATTTGAGGGCATGACTGATGAAATATTCACCTATGATGAATTTAAGAAATTACGAATCCGTCTAATCACTACCATCCAAGATCACCTGACAGAATATGATAGAAAATTTCTTTTAGATATAATGAGACTTGAGCCCGATTGGTCACAATATCCATTTCAGTACTTTCCATCAGTTAGGTGGAAGCTGAGGAATATAGAGGCATTGAAGGAAATGAATGAAAAAAAGTATAGAGATCACCTTGAAGCGCTTGCACAGTCACTTTTAATGAATTGAGAGAAATCATATCCAACCCACTACGAATTAATAGGCTCTTAGCTTATTGCCACAATCTTTTATATTGAAAATTGAGCAAAATACAATAGCGATTCAGTTAGATGAAGCATAAAATCTTTGCGCCTTAGCGGCTTTGCGGGATAATCATCAATAGTCTTCGCCGTCAATTTACCACAAAGACAGATAGAGCACACAGTTTTTCTATCCAACTCTTTCGATGAGGAAAAGTGAGTAATTATCATACTAAGTGATCTTCAATAACTATGTGGTATAAATATTTTTTCAATTGGTTTTCAATTAGGTCTCTTTCTAATTAAAATACCTTCGAGGTTAAAAAAGAACCCAAAGGTTTAGTAGAACCCACATTGGTAGGGTAACAAAAATATAGGGCTCAAACAGACCTGAATCAATACAAAGCGTTCATAAGTTTGTCTGCCTCTTTTTGGGAAATTGGGAATTTCAACGTGCCGTTATATAAAAATTTCATACCTTAGAATAAATACGATGCACGTAAATTTTTGCAAACCTAACATAACCTAAAATAACCGACCATGAAAATAGGAATAGATAGCTACTGCTACCACCGACTGTTTGGAGAAGTGTATGACATACAGGAACGGCCTGAAAAGGAAATTACTTTTGAAGAATTTTTGGATAAGGCAACTTCTTTAAAAGTAGATGGATTGTCACTAGAATCCTGCTTTATACCGAAATTCAATGACGAATACCTTCGCGGGATCAAAAGCAGTTTAGATAATCAAAACTATGATAGGGTCTATGCTTGGGGTCATCCCGACGGCCTGGAAGGCGGATCTAACGAAAAGGCTTTTGATGAAATGATCGAGCATATTGAATACGCCGACAAAATCGGAGCGAAAGTGATGCGGGTAGTGGGAAGTAGCCATCCCTTTCGTTTTGAGCCACATGGTCCCCAACTGGAGAAATTGACCGAAATGTTTACGAAAGCAGTAGCAGTTTCCCAAAAATATGGGATCAAATTGGCCATCGAAAACCACATAGATTATAATTCGGATGAAATCCTACAATTGATCCAACAGGTGGATTCGCCTTATTTTGGAGTCAACTTTGATTCAGGAAATTTTCTAAGGGTATTGGATGATCCAATTCAGGCAATGGAGAAACTTGCTCCCCATGTTTTTGCCACGCACATAAAGGACCTCAAACCAACAACCTCACAGCCTGCCAACCAATGGTGTTACTTCGCATGTGTGCCAACAGGGGAGGGGCTGGTCAACAATCAAAAATTAGCCCAGATTCTAAGTGATCACCAATATGAAGGTTTTTTGGCGGTGGAGGTTGATTTTTTACATCCGGATTATAAGAACCAAGAGGAAGAAGTTGTAGCGCAAAGTGTACAAACTTTGAGGAAGCTTACCGAATCAATAACTGTTACAAGATGAAATCGAGCATGACGAAGACGACACACATTGAGATGATTATCATTGCGAGATTCCATGTGCCCTCTTAAAAAAAAAATCATAAACACATGAAAGAATTGAGAATTGGTATTATTGGCTATAAGTTTATGGGCCGTGCCCATACCAACGCCTGGATAAAAGCGCCCTTGTTTTTTGACTTGGACGCCAAACCCGTTTTGAAAGTAGTTTGTGGCCGGAATGAATCCGCAGTAAAGGGTTTCGCGGCAAAATGGGGATGGGAGGAGGTAGAGACAGATTGGGAAAAGTTAATATCCAGGGATGATATAGATGTTATTGATATTGCCCTTCCACAACACCTGCACTATGATATTGCCATAGCAGCGGCAAAAGCGGGAAAACATATTTTCTGCGAAAAACCCATGGCCATGAACAGTGCCCAAGCTGAGGAAATGTTGGAAGTGTGTGAAGCGAATGGCGTCACACATTACCTAAACCATAATTATCGCAGAGTACCTGCCATTGCCTTGGCCAAGCATATGATTGATGAAGGAAAAATAGGTAGAATTTATCATTGGAGGACAGCCTATCAACAGGATTGGATTACTGATCCATCATTCCCCCTTACCTGGCAACTTAAAAAAGAATTGGCACATGCGGGTCCCCAATGGGATCTGAACTCCCACTGCGTTGACCTGGCCATTTTCCTGATAGGACAGGTCAACAGCGTGTCCACACTTACTACAAACTTTATTACAGAAAGACCATTGGCCGAGGAATCAGGAACAGGAAATCTCAGAGCAGAATCCAGCGGTAAAGGCATGGGCCAGGTAACTGTAGAGGATGCCGCCCTGATGCATGTGACTTTTGCAAATGGAGCCATTGGATCTTTTGAAGCTACCCGCTTTGCCAATGGCAGAAAAAACAGACTAAGCTTCGAGATCTATGGAAGCAAAGGCAGTATATCCTTCGACCTGGAAAAAATGAATGAGTTACAGTATTATAATGAGGAGGATCCTTCGGGCTACAAAGGTTTTAAAACTATTTTGGTAACTGAGGGAAGCCATCCATATATCAGCCATTGGTGGCCTCCAGGCCATATTATTGGGTATGAACATACCTTCATTCATGCCATGGCAGATTTTGTCCGGGCAGTAACAGGCAATAAGGGGATAGAACCGAATTTTTCCACCGGAAAAGAGGTCATACAAGTTTTGGAAGCAGGATTGCAATCTGCCAAAGAAAAAAGAGAAGTGATAATCAACCATAAAATACCCTGACTATGAACAGTACAATAAAAGAAAAATTCCAAAAGGATGGATTTGTGATAATCGATATTTTGACTGACCAGGAAGTCAAGGATTTCAGAGTAATCATGGATAAGCTCCTAAATCCGGATAAAAAAGCGGAAGACAAAAAAGTACACAGTTCTTCTTTTCAGCACTTAGGGGATGAAATCGCAAATTTTGGGCAGGAGGCCAGACAGTATTATTTCCATCTCCTGACCAAGCCGGGCACGGAACCCATTCATCATGCCTTCCATCATCCCAAAGTGCTTGAAGTAGTGGAAAACCTTCTTGGTCCTGATCTGATTGTAAATAATGCTTCAATTCTGGCTGCTAATGCGGGCACTTCCTATTCATTGGGCTGGCATCGCGATATCATCCAAATCCCGGAGGAAGAGATCGAAGACCGGTTGTTCTCTCCGGATAGATTCCACAACAGCGTACAGATCAATTTACCTTTGGTGGATGAAAATTCATTGTGGGTTGTACCAGGAAGCCACAACAGGCCAAATACAGAGGAGGAAAATAAGGCATTTGCCGGCTCCAAGCATTATGCGCCTCTTGGTGCGGAAATGCCGGGAGGAATCCCCGTAAAATTGAATGCCGGTCAGGCGGTATTTTATAACAACAACCTTATCCATAGGGGTTACAGCAAAAAGATGGAAATTCCCAGAAGGACAATCCACATGGGATACCACAGTTCAGCTTTCCCTCCAACCTGGCATTTCTATTTGCTGAACCACACCTTGTTGACTCCTGAATATTTGGAAAGACTCAGCCCCAAAATGAGAGAAATGATGGAAGAGTATCTTGCATGCAGAGCGCAGTATCCGAATATGGAAGATACTTGGAAAAAACCCAGTACAGTAGTCTAAATCCCATGATAATGTAAATGTTTTAAGATTTTTAAAACATTGAAGGCATTCAAGGTATGAGGCAAAATTTAGGCGGTAATTGGAACCCATAATTATTAAACATGTTCCTTCAATTTGTCAAAAAAATAAAATCTTTGCGCCTTTGAGTCTTTGCGGGAAAAAACATCTTGTCCTTTTTTCTAATACCAAAACCTTCAAGGTGAGGATTTGAAATCAAACCCCCAAAACAATTGAAGCCTCTATATCCAATTTCTTGCTAATTTCCCGGGCAACTTTTAAAGTGGGCTCGCTTTTCCCATTAAGGTATTCACTGATTCTCGAAGTGCTAATCCCAAGGAACTCTGACAGTGCCTTTTGGCTTAAGCCTCGTTCTTGCATACGGAGCTTGATAGCCTCAGCAAGCGTGGGAGGCTTTATCGGATGAAATGTTTCTTCATAATCAGCTACCAGGTCAGAAAGAAGGTTTAACTCCACATATCCTTTTGCATCGGGGTTTTCTATGTTTTCAGGATTGGAAAGCAATTCTTCTATTCTTTCCACAATAGCGCTATATTCTTTTTCAGATTTGATCATCGCTCAGATATTTTTAATGTCTTTTATTTTATCATATTCCGCATGAGTACCAATAAATCTTATATAGACTTTCTTGGCATTGAATGAAATGATGGCAATCAGACGGTAAGTGTTCCCTTTGATATTGAAAACAAATCGGTGATTGCCTACATAATCAACAGAATTGAAATCCTTTTTGATATCATTTAGAGAAGTCCAATCTTTCTTACTTGTTGTCGAATACCAGAATCTTAATGGAATTTCAGCATCTGCATGCTTTTCTGAAAATTCTTGTATCCGTTTGTATGTGACTACCCGCATTAATCTCTAAATAAAGATTTCAATTGTTACATATTTTGAAACAAAATTACATAAATTGGAATTATTTACCAATACAAAACTTACTAAAAATATTCGCCAACAAATCATCGGTTGTAATCTCACCGGTAATCTCTCCAAGGTAATGCAAGGACCTCCTGATATCCATGGCCAGAAAATCGTTCGTAATCTGATTGTCCAATCCTGAAAGTACATCCAATAATGACTGACGGGTTTTGACCAGGGAATCGTAGTGGCGGATATTGGTGACGATGGTATTGCCGGTGCGGAATTTGTCAAGGTTAACCAGTTCCATGATCCGATCTTTGAGGAGGTCTAGATTTTCTTTTTCGCCTGCTGAGATAAAAATGGTGTCAGGATATTTTTCTTTTAAATCACTGATAAACAATGATTTAGCCTTATCTATCTTATTGGCTACTTTAAGGAACGGAACGCCTAGGTTTTCCAGTTTATTGATATCCCGATTGATCTCCACCATATCTGTATCACCCAAATCAAACAGGTAAAGAATCAGAGATGCAGTCTTCATCTTTTCCTGAGTTCGGCTTACTCCGATGGCTTCGATGGTGTCGGTGGTTTCCCTCAAACCTGCTGTATCGATAAACCTAAAAATCACCCCACCA
>NZ_JBGTCA010000209.1:0-3753 GCF_041749095.1 Aquiflexum sp.
AGATGACCTTACGGCTACTGCGCTATATAAAAGTATTGTTTACAACATCGAAAGAAATAAAAACATCGTCAAGCTTCAGGAATCAGAGCAACGTTATGCAGACCTTTTCCAGTCAAGTCCTCAACCTATGTGGGTTTATGATTTGGAAAGCCTGGAATTTCGGAAGGTCAATCAAGCAGCTATCAACCATTATGGATATAGCTACGATGAGTTTATGAACATGTCCATAGCGGATATCCGTCCAAAGGAAGATCTCTCTATGATGTTTGAAACCCTGAAAAAAATGAGGGAGGAAAAGATAGATTTTTTCAGAGGTGTTTTGAACCATCAAAAAAAGGATGGGTCTATTATCAGAGTAGAAGAAATATCCAAACATCTTAGCCTTGGTGATAAAAACAGTTGGTTGGTATTGGCCAATGACATTACTTCTAAACTGAAATACCTTGAAGCCATAGAGACTCAAAATGAAAAATTAAGGGATATTGCCTGGATTCAGTCACACATGGTAAGAGCCCCTTTGGCAAGGCTTTTGGGACTTGTTGAAATCCTTAAAAATGAAAAACTGAGCAGCATTGAGTTGGACGATTTTTTGGACCATATCAAGGAATCTGCACATGAACTGGATAATGTGGTCCGGGATATTGTTGAAAAAGCCCAAAAAATTGATGTTAATAAGACTTAAATTATTCCAATTATATACAAAAAAATAAAATACCTTTATCCTAGTCAGTGCCTCAATTTATTATTATTCAGATATTGGTTGATACTGGATATTTTTAAATATTGCTGAAAAAACTATCGCGTTTTCATTTTAAAATTATTTACGAGTGAGCAGATTATAAAATTTCCTATTTGAATAAAATAGTTGTTTTTATGAAAAAGGTACTTGTACTATTGGCACACCCCAAATACGAACATTCTATCATAAACCAAAATCTGATCAAATCTATCACAGGATTGGAAAATATCCAGGTTCATGACCTCTATGAAATCTATCCTGACTTCAACATTAATGTTCAATCAGAGCAGGAACTTCTTTTCACCTCTGAGATCGTGGTATTCCATCATCCAATTTATTGGTATTCCGCTCCGCCCCTTCTCAAGCAATGGATCGACTTGGTTTTGGAGTTTGGATGGGCTTATGGCCCTGACGGCATTTACTTGAAAAACAAAATCGTCTTCAATTGTGTCAGTTCCGGAGGAACAGATTCCGCTTATTCCAAGCAGGGAAAACACGGTCATACTTTGAGGGAATTTCTTTTGCCATTTGAACAAACCGCCAAACTTTGCCAAATGCGGTATTTGCCACCTTTTCATATTGGTGGAACACATAAAAAGAGCTCAGCTGAACTTCAAAAAGAAAGTCAGGATTATAAAAATCTTTTGAAGTATTTGAGAGACACCAAAGATATCCCCGATCATTTGTACCAATTGGATGAACTGAACCATTTCAAACTTTAACCCATGGAAAACTCTTTTCTTTTTCAAGCTATTATCTATTTGGCAGCCGCCATTATCTGTGTGCCAATAGCTAAAAAACTGGGAATGGGATCAGTCCTAGGCTACCTTTTAGCTGGAATCATCATCGGTCCTTATGTATTGGAATTTATAGGTGAAGAAGGTGAAAGCATCATGCATTTTGCTGAATTTGGGGTGGTTATGATGCTTTTCCTAATTGGATTGGAGTTGGAACCTGCCAAACTGTGGCAAATGAGGGCAATGATAACCCGGATCGGCCTATCTCAGGTGTTGATCACCACTGCTGCATTTTTAGGAATTATGATCATTGCAGGATTTAGCTGGCAGATCTCTTTGGCAGTTTCTATGTCCCTTTCCCTTTCATCCACTGCCATTGTCCTGCAATCGCTTAAAGAGAAAAACCAAATGAATTCCTCAGCTGGAAAAAACTCATTCGCCGTATTATTGATGCAGGATATTGCAGTCATACCTATGCTGGCTATCATTCCCCTATTGACTGTGGCTGGGGATGCTCTTTCTACAGATCATCATGGAAGCCCGATAGAACAGTTTCCAGGATGGATTCAAACACTCTTTGTATTTGGAGCTGTAGGTTTGGTGGTAGTATTAGGAAGATTTGCGTTTGTTCCTGTTTTGAGGATGATTGCCCGAACCAGACTTCGGGAGCTTTTTGTTGCCGCCGCCCTATTGATTGTGGTGGGCATTGCCTTTTTGATGGAAGTAGTTGGACTGAGTCCTGCTTTGGGAACATTCCTTGCAGGAGTGATTTTGGCCAATTCGGAATTCAAGCATGAACTTGAAAGTGATCTTGATCCATTCAAAGGTTTACTGTTAGGGCTTTTCTTTATTGCTGTTGGTGCATCTATCAATTTTGGTCTGATTGGAGAGAAGGCCATCATGATCATTTCCATCACATTGGGCATCCTATTGCTCAAAACTCTGGTGCTTCTAAGTGTAGGGAAATATGCCAAATTGGGATTGGATCAAAACCTGATTTTTGCCATTGGATTGAGTCAGGTTGGGGAGTTTTCTTTTGTGACTTATTCATTTGCCAGTCAGTTGCAGATATTGGACAAACCTACCAATGATATTCTAATGGCTATTACTGCGATCAGCATGACCATCACACCTTTCTTGATTTTATTAAATGAAAAATTAATCCTTCCCAAAGTAGGTACTTTGGAAAAAGAAAAAAAAGAAGCAGATGTGGTGGATGAAAAACACAGTGTCATTATCGTGGGTTTTTCACATTTTGGAAGTACAATAGGAAGATTTCTTCGGGCCAGCGGTATCAAAGCCACTATTTTAGACAATGATTCTGATCGGGTGGATTTATTGAGAAAAATGGGATTTAAGGTCTATTATGGTGATGCAACAAGAGCAGACTTATTGGAAGCCGCAGGAGCACATGATGCCAAAATTCTGATCTCAGCCATTGACAGCCCTGAAACCAATTTTCTTTTGGTAGAAACAGCCAAAAAGCATTTTCCCCATTTGGAATTGATGATCAGGGCAAAAAGCAGGGCAGATGCTTATGAGTTAATGGAAATGGAGGTAGGAAATATATATCGGGAGCATCTTGACAGTTCGATCCGGCTAGCCAAAGATGCCCTGGTAAAATTAGGGTTTAGATCACATACCGTTCACCGCTTGGGACAGAATTTTATCAAATATGACGAAGAGGCACTCAAGGAATTGGTTAAGGTAAAACATGATCAAAAAGAATATATCTCTTCAGTAAGAAGATCAATCGAAATGCAGGAAAAGCTTCTCTCCTCAGAAAGACTCCGAAAATTCACCCTAAATGACCATACCTGGGATTCAGAGGCAATGAAGGGCAAGTGACGAGATTGCCACGTAGCACGAAAGATTATTCAAAATATCAAAGTTTTCACAGTGCTCCTACCAATGAAAGAATTCGGAGCAGCCGTCATGCGTAGGAAGCATCTCACGAGGTTCAGGTAAAGGATGATTTTGACCAAAAGAGTTAAATGTTTTTTCCAGTAATTCAACCGTCTAATTGTACTTCTGGAGATCCTTCGTGCCTACCAAAGACATAGGAGCAGCCGTCATGCTGACGTTAGGAAGCATCTCACGAGGATCAGAAAATGTAAAAATAAACATCAATAGAACCTCTGGAGATCCTTCGTGCCTACCTATGACGTGAACCTTAAAATACCCCTCGGCAAGCTCGGGGAACGGATGATTTGGTTAATTGAGGTGGGGGTTGGGTAAGGCGGCACCGCCGCTTTTACCAACCCCCCCCACCCCACA
>NZ_JBGTCA010000210.1:0-11366 GCF_041749095.1 Aquiflexum sp.
AATTTCCTTTGACTTTCTCTCCGCAGCAAAGGAAATCAGCCCAAATGTGCCCAGACATGCAATGACGATTGCTAGTACTGTGAAGATTGAAAATATTTGTGCGAATTTCTCCTCAGCCAAATATTGTTGTTCCATATCTTCATTCATAAATGTATAACTGAAGTCCCTATTGGGGACATAGCCTGAATAAACTTTCTCTATGTGCTTAAGGGAAGTTTGCATATTTTCATTCCCAATTCTGATGTAGGCAAAATTCAACCAATCTGTAGAAGGGATAAAAATCGTCGGGGGAATTTCTCTGTGCAAGGATTCAAAATGGAAATCCTTAACAAGCCCAATAACTGTGTACTTTTGCCCATTTAATTCAATCCACTTTCCTATTGGTTCTTCCCACTCAAGCTGAACAATAGCTGATTCATTCAAAACCACGGAAGATGTTTGATCAGCAGGAAAATCCTTGTTAAAATCCCTGCCGCCAATGATTTCGGCCTCTGTCGTTGCAAGAAAATCCATATCAACCCTGATGATCTTCATCGTCTTGCCCACCTCCTGATCCACTACTTCATCCTGTGCTAAGTAAGGTGTGCTATTGGATATCCATCCTGGCATTTTCATATTGGAAGTACCTACCTGTTTTATGGAAGAATTTTCGAAAAGTTCGTTTTTAAAAACATCTAATTTGCTCCTTTCCATGGTTTGAAGTGGAATGGTTATTACATTTTCTTCATTGATTCCCAATTCCTTTGTTTTCAAAAAATTCCATTGTTGGAACACTATCACTGTGGCAGCAATTAATCCTATGGAAATAACAAACTGAACTATTACCAGTCCTTTTCTGAATAAAAATCCGGATTTGCCCTTATTGCTACCACCTTTCATGCTGTTCAGTGGCTTAAAGGAAGATAGGATCAGGGAGGGATAGGAGCCTGATAACAAACCAATTACCACAAATGCCAATAAAAGAGATAAAATTATTTCAGGCCGAAATAGAAGTTCATGTGAAATCGCCTTGCCAGCAAACTGATTGAATTTGTCCAAAACCAAGACTGAAATTCCGAATGCAATTAGCAATGCAAGGAAAGTCATCATACCGGACTCGGTCAAAAATTGATTGATTAAATCTGAACGCTTTGCCCCCAGCACCTTTCTCATTCCAACTTCTTTGGCCCTTCGAAGTGAGCGGGCAGTTGTCAGATTCATATAGTTGATACAGGCAATGAATAAGATAAAAATCGCTATTACCGAAAAGATGTAAACATTTTTCATACTACCATTTGGTTCTATCTCTAGTCCATTGTTGGATTCGAGGTGGATGGAAGTGAGGGGCTGGAGAAACAACTTAAAATTGTCGGAATTAAAAATACCAAGGTTATCATTGATGAAGCCGGGAAACCTAGTCTCAATGGTTTTAGGATCAACTCCAGGCTCTGTTTTGATATAAACATATTGGGAATCCCAACCAGCATGGGTAAATAATTCAGGTGGAGATACTAGACTTTGTGTTTCACCTGAAATAAGAAAATCAAAATGGAAATGTGAATTTGGAGGCATATCTTCCATTACACCGCTTACCTGAACTTGTAAGGCTCCATCTCCCACCTCAAAAACTTTCCCCATTGCCGCTTCCGTACCAAAATATTTGGTGGCAGTTGATTCAGAAATGACAACTTTGTTGGTGCCTTTCAAAGCTTCTGTAGGACTTCCTTCAATCAGGGGGAAATTAAAAACATCAAAAAAATTATCCTCCACATAAGCAATCCTGCTTTCGATAATTTTCTTATCCCCATATTCAACCACTTCTTTGTCATCCCTAATTCTTACCATTTGTTCGATTTCCCCAAAATTAGCTTTGATGAGCTCTGCGGTTTTCCAAGAATTGGAAGAATAGGGTTCCCATTTTCCCTGCCTCAAATAAGCAGATGCCACCCTATAAATCTGATCATTGTCTTGGTGAAAATCATCGTAGCTTAATTCATCTTTGATAAAGAGAAAAATCAAGAGACAACAAGTGAATCCAAGTGCCAAACCTGAAACATTGATCAGGCTATACATCCTTTCCTTGTTGAAAACGCGAAAAGAAACTTTCAGATAATTTCTATACATACCATTTTTATTTACAGGTTGAAATCCTTCCATTTTTTTGACAATCCCTGGTCGGAAAAGCAGCAATACATCCTTTACAAACTTCCAATCAGCCTTCCTTTTCCCGATCTCCCCTACCCTTTCCCCATACAGCTCCACCAGATCTCCTTCGATAGAATCCCTCAAATCCGGATGGCAAAACCAACGGAAGAAGCGGCGGGGGAGTTTGGGAGGATTGGTTTTCATGTTATTCCGACCTTAGGCTCCTAACAGGGTTTATCATAGCCGTCCTTATGGCTTGTGAACTGATGGTCAAGAGTGCAATTGCCATAATTGTAACTCCTGCAATCACAAATGTTGTCCAGCCGATTTCAATGTGGAAAGCGAAATTTTCCAGCCATTTCCTTACCAATAAATAAGCTAAAGGTGTCGATATAATAGCTGATACAATTACCAGTTTGACGATGTCGCTTGAGAGCATGGCAACTATTCCCGAAACCGAAGCTCCCAAAACTTTCCGGATGCCAATTTCCTTTGTCTTTTGCTGTGCAATAAAGGATGCCAGTCCAAATAAGCCCATACAGGCAATCAAAATGGCTATGCCTGTGAAAACCAGAAATGTCCGGCCGATTTTTTCATCCGCGGCATATTGCCTGTCAAACTCCTCGTCCAAAAATGAATATTCAAAAGGACTTCCCGGAAATAGCTCCTTCCATTTATCTTCTACAAATGCCATGGTAGAGGACAATTCGGCTGGGTTTAATTTTAAACTCAAAAAGTTGAACCTAAATGGGACAATTGCCAATACCAAAGGTTCAATCGGGGTTTGGAGAGACCTATAATGGAAATCTTTGTACACCCCAACAATCTCGCCACCCTCCCGGCCAAAGCCAGCATTCATTCTTTTGCCAATAGCAGCCTCAGGAGATTCCCAACCAAATGCACTAACGGCTTTCTCATTGATCATGAAGGCAGATTCGGTATCTGACTGAATGACTTTGTTAAACGGACGACCAGCTACCATTTCTATCCCGTAGGTATTCATAAAGTCAGTATCCACAAACATATAATACATAGATTGTCCCTGATCATCTGCTTCTCCACTGAGACCTGTGGCAAAGTTGTAAACTCTCTTACCGGGGATTTCAGAGGTTGCAGACATGTTTGAAATGGAGGAATGTTTCTGAAATTCATCTTTGACCTGTTCATACCTGTCTGCTATGGAAACTCCTCCCCTGATAGGCAAAACCAAAATTTGCTCCTGATCAAAGCCCAGGTTTTGTTCTTTCATAAACTCCAATTGCCTATAAAC
Source organism: Aquiflexum sp. (assembly GCF_041749095.1). Taxonomy (GTDB): domain Bacteria; phylum Bacteroidota; class Bacteroidia; order Cytophagales; family Cyclobacteriaceae; genus Aquiflexum. The sequence continues at coordinate 3,395 of NZ_JBGTCA010000210.1, forward strand.
GGAGAGGGTTCCTACTATCAGGATCAATGAAATAGTAAACTGGCTGACAACCAATCCTTTTCGCAGAGAAATCCCTTTGGACGCAACATTCAAAGTGCCTTTAAGGACACTTATCGGACGAAAGGAGGATAAGAACAAAGCAGGATAAACCGCAGAGGCAAGACCTACCAAAAGGGTCAATCCTAACATTACCGAGATAAAACGAGGGGTAAATACCTCTCTCAAACTATTGGATTGACCCGTCAACATTTCAAAAAGTGGGTGTGTTGCAAAAACAATCAGGATTGCAAAGATCAGTGCCAAAGATGTCAACATCAAAGATTCAATGATAAACTGATTGAAAATTTTGGCTTTTCCCGCCCCTACCGCTTTGCGTACACCGACTTCCTTGGCGCGGTTGGATGATTGGGCAGTAGTGAGATTGATATAGTTCAAAGAAGCGATCAGCAAAATCAAAACCGCAACAACCATAAAAATATACACATTGACAGCACTTCCCGGAGGCTCTGCTTCATTACTTAAATCGGAATGGAGGTGAATGCTTTCGATAGGTTGGAGGAAAAAATTATAGGAAACTCCCCATTCCTTTATGATATCGCCAACATAGGAATCGGCAGCACTTTTCACACTTTCTTCAAACAGGGCCACATCCACATTTTCGTGCACCTTGATGTAAGTTAAAAACATGGTTGAATGCCAATTTTCAATTGTCCCTGCAAACCATTCTTTGCTTTCTAAGGTCGCAAAAGAAGTAATGAAGTTGAAATTCAAATGACTATTATTTGGTAGCTTTTCCATGACCCCGGTTACTTCAAACTCTTCATCATTGACCTGAAGGGTTTTACCAATAGGATCTTCATCTCCGAAATACTTTTTGGCGGTTACTTCCGCGATGATCAATGTGGAAGGCCGGTTTAATGCTGTTTTCGGATCACCTTTGAGAAGCGGAATAGTCAAAACATCAAAGATACTTGGATCGACCAAGAAATAATTGTCTTCATAGAAAGTGTTTTCTTCTCCATTTTTTACCAGTAGATTATCCCATCTCCACATTCGAACTGATGCTTCTACCTCAGAAAAATCTCTTTCAAGAGCCAGTCCGAGGGGACCACAGGTAAGTGCAAAAAGCCTGTTGCTTTCGCTACTCTGAATATCAACAGCGACTCGATAAATGCGGTCTGAATCTCGATGATAACTATCATATCCCATCTCATTCATTACAAAAAAGGAAATAAATAAACAGGATGCTATTCCAATGGCCAATCCGGTCATATTTAGAAAAGTCAATCCTTTATGGCGATTGATATTCCTCCATCCAATTTTAAAATAACTCTTATACATAGCAGTATTATTTACTGGTTGATATCCTTCTAATTTTTTGACAATCCCTGGCCGGAACAACAGCAATACATCTTTTGCAAACTTCCAATCCGCTTTTCTTTTCCCGAGCTCCGCTACCCTTTCTCCATACAACTCTATCAAATCCCCTTCAATGCTATCCCTCAAATCCGGATGGCAAAACCAGCGGAAGAAGCGGAGGGGGAGACGGGGCGGATATTTTGAATTAGGTTTCAATTTTTTCTGATAGAATGAATTATTTCAAAAGCCAACCAATCACATCCTCCATAAATGGAGCGCATTCGTAATTGTTTACCTCTTGCCAGCTCGTCATGTAAAGGGATACCATAGCTTCGCCCATCGCAATGATTTTGCCCCCACCCTTTATCTCGGTGAAGACTGCAAAAGAGCTTGGTTCGGATCGGTTACTAAATGCGAATGGCGCACCTCCATCCACCAGACGTGCTCCGTGAAATGGGATAGCATATTTTTTCTTCGTAACCGTTCCTGCTGTGGAATAACCTCCAACCGTTTGATCCGGATTGTTAGAAAAGAATTTTATACCGAACGGTGACACTAAGTCGTTCGCATTTATCTGATCCAACGTGGCCCAAAAATCCTCCTCAATTGCAATAAATAGCGAACCACCCTTTTCCAAAAAATGATGGATTGCTTTGCATTCAGCCTCTGAATATTTAATTGAAGGAACATGTATGAAAAGCAAGTCTACTTTGGACAATACTTCTGATGTAATGGATGCCTTTAAAAAGGTTATTTCAGCATTGTGGGTGGCAGCGTTTTTTGCGAGCTCGCCTGTCATATATTCAAGCCGCTGAGTGGGCACTAATTCGGTTGAAATCCTGTTGGCAGGATCGCTATAGAATTTTTGACCATGAGCAACATCAACCAGGATTTGCTTTTTCTGCGCCATCAGGTTGGTGCCAAAGCAAACAAATAACAATGCAAGTGTGCAAGATTTGAATAATAGTTTCATAGGTACATTATTAATAGGTCAATGATAATTGTGGTCAATCGAATTTCACATCAAGTGCAACCTTAGGAATCGCATTCCAAAGTTCTTCTCTGGTGCTCTTGTTGTATTCCAATGCCCTTTTTCCCAAAGCGGTGATCTGAAAGAATTTCTTGGGCCTGCCTGCCCTCTCTTCTGTTGCCTCCCCTTCCCTTGAGCGGAGATAGCCTTTCTCTTCCAATCTTTTCAGTGCTGTTTGCAAGGCACCTACACTGACCCCACGGGAAAGACGGCTCTCAATTTCCTTTTTGACGGAAACCCCATAGGCCTCATCATACAGGACCCCTACGGTCAGCATGACGACTTCTTCGAATTCTCCTAACTGGTATTTTCTCATGTGTTTATAATTGATTTTTTTTGCCACATAGCCTGTCCCGTCCGCCGCGGCGGATCTGGGGAATCTCGCATTTAGGATAATATCCCTCCGTATGATGCCTGTGATATGCTCGAATTCATTTGCAAGACATTTTTTCCTATTTGTAGTAATAACCTTGCCAAAACAAAATAGTGTTCAAATGACCTATATTGGGGTTTTTGGATTTTTTGGGATGTTCGGATCGGTGCTAAATCGTCCGAAATTGGGATTGTTTTTATGAGCTGCTGGGACATTTGGACAAAGCAGGGATCAAAGCAATTTTTTTTGTTACTGGTTCGAATAAATTAGATGAAAAGGGACAGTTTTTGCTGAAAATGTCATTGACGCGGATGAAGCTTTTGAAGACCCAATATACAGGTCAAACACCACAAATATCCCCGCAGGTGAAAGTCTGATCTGGGCTTTGGCCAAAGAGTCTGGGAATTTTGGACATCTACTTAGGTATCCCGCAGAAGACGGGGATTATGAAAAAGAGAAAATGGACAAATTGGGGCTTTGAGGGATCATGCTCACAGATTTCTCAGATTCCCACAGATTTCAAAAATAACTAATACCAATACCCCAAAAAAGAATTGTTAAATCCTCTTAAATCGTTGAAGGTGAATAGCTTTAATAAAAACTAACTGCTACTTTTATCTAGGTTATAACTTCGATATTTCTTTTTCCCTTTTATATGAAATCCAAACCAAAAAAATCCAAACTAATCGAGTGGCGAGATGCCCTTGTATTTGCCGTAGTAGTAGCCACCTTGTTTCGCTGGTCATTGGCAGAAGCTTATGTCATTCCTACCGGATCGATGGAAAATTCTCTCTTGGTGGGAGATTACATCTTAGTCAGCAAAGTACATTATGGAGCAAGGACTCCTCAAACCCCACTACAGGTTCCATTGACGCATCAGAAAATATGGGGCTCTGAAATACCCTCCTACCTTGATTGGATCCAACTCCCCTCCTACCGAATCCCTGGTTTAAGAAATGTTGAGAGAGGTGAAATAGTAGTTTTCAATACCCCTAAAGATTTGCTCGATCCAACAGACCGTCCCGATGACCTGATGACCTTTTTGGTGAAGCGTTGTGTTGCAGTCGCAGGTGATGTGTTTGAAATCAGGGATCGGCAGATTTTTATCAATGATGAAGCAATGGCCAATCCTCCCGGGATGAAGTATCAATATCATGTCATTTCCGAATACCCCCTGCAGCCACATCACTTGGACTATATTGGATTGGATGAGGATGATTTTTGGCATTCAGGATATACAAAGGGAAAAAGAATCAAATACGGCATGTTCTTGACTAATGAACAATTGAAAGATATAAAAAAAGCTCCCTACATAGTCTCAATCGAAACCGGTTCGGATTCACCTGTTGGATTCCCCCTATTTCCAAATACGATGAACAACACTTGGAACCTGAACAATTACGGTCCATTGGCCCTGCCACAAAAAGGTATGACCATCGAGATCAACGAAAAGTCACTGGACTTTTACGGTGAACTGATTGAAAAATATGAGGGCAATAAAACCGTGAAAATCACAGATGGGAAATTGGAAATCAATGGAAACAAGGTGGAAAATTACACTTTCATACAAGGTTATTATTTTATGATGGGTGATAGCAGGGACAATTCCATTGATTCCAGGTATTGGGGATTTGTGCCGGAGAGCCATATCGTAGGCAAACCGGTCATGGTTATATTTTCAAAAAACGAGCATGGAGAGGGATTCGACAAGGTGCGTTGGGAACGGATATTTTCAAGGATTCAATAGCTTACATTTCTGGAATACTGGAATTACAAATTCCGATTTATCTGTTCTCGCAATTGCAAATTACGAGAAGCTAATTTATTCATGCCATGACTCGAAGTCATGGCATGAATATCTTTATACCGAAATTGCAAATTACGAGAAGCGTGACTATTTCCTCTCCATCACTATCCCATCGAATTCATCCAATCTTTCCACTTTGAATTTGACCCTCCCATTGTGATATTCAAAGGTAATATCAATTTCCCCAACCATGCTCCAAATGCGCTTGGGGCTGAAATCAACTTTCACATCAAATGTTGTTTCATAAACAGGCAATGGATTGAAATAGGTATTCCCACTGAAACCTGTAAGGTTGACCAAATGAAGAATCATTCCATCATTGACTTCCTTACCAAAATTTTCTGGAGTGTTATAGGCAAAATGCTGAAAAATCACTTCACCCCGGGGATGGGCATCTGTCTTAATAAGCTGATCCACTTCAGGAAAAACATAATCAATTAGGTCCAACAGTATATTTTTATGTTGTTCGTAACCATGTAGAAAATACAATTTGCCTAAATTGATTGGCATGAGCACCGCCTTGCTATTGTTATGATTTTTTATACCAACAGCATAAAATCCAGTTGGCTCATGACCTCCAATGATTTCAGGTGGCCCAGGAATACCGGGAGTGAAAATCGGCATTTGGGATTCATCCGAACCTTCAAAATCATAAAGCCCCAGGTTGAATTTCCAGAATAACAGGTGTTGCTTCTCAAATCGGGTAAACAGTTTCTTATTTTCCGGTTGAAGGTAATACCCTGCCCCATCATGATCCATATTTTTGATTTTGGCGCCAAACATTTTCCATAATGTTTCCGGATGATCGGTAAGGGATCTGTTTGTGGCAATAATGTTGGGGCCGTTTTTGCCAATCCTTTCCAAAGCTTCCAATGAGGCATTGTCCAGACTGACAATCTCTGGTAAAATGATCAACCTGTATTTTTTCAGAGAATTTTCCAGATTACCGATCTGACTGTTTTCGATGATATCGTATTGGATATGGGCTTCTTTCAGCATCAATTGGATTCCCCTGTATTCCTGTGCCGCATCACCGGAAGGCCAGGAACCCGGAGCAATAACAGCTATTTGGGCAGCTGAGGTATAATTTCCAAAATAAGGTTCAAACTTCTTGTGATGTGCATAGATTCTCTGAAAAACATCAAAATTCCTCTCATCTTCATAGCCCCTGAAATCTCCCATCAAACTCAGATCCAGTCCTGAACCATTGGCTATGTTTTCATAAAGCCGGATGACTACTTCTGCAGGTTCCACGGCATTGTACCTGGATTGAAATGATATCTGCTGAATACTGGCATTACTGACTATATGATCAGGATAAGAATTTCTGGTATTGCTGACATTGTCAGAAGCATTGTATAGCCAATAAGGTAAAGTGTTTGTTTGGGACTCATGCCGGATAATGTCAACATGATCTTCTGAATAAGTACAGATGGCAATTTGTTCATTTTTGGATTTGACCAGTTCATTCAACCGCCTGATGAGATCATCTGCTGTAAACTTTTTAAATTCCTCATATTTTCTGAATACCGGATCAGTCCTATCTTCTTCAAGCGGCAGGGACAAACCTCCACTGTATTCGGCAAAGCGTTTTTTGTCGTAAGGGTTTTGGTCAATTCCATAATACTTTCCGATGTAGGGATTTCTAGTCTGATACCCTGGCATATTGATAAAAACCCCATCAATGGGATAGAGGTCTATGACTTCTTCAACAATATTAAAAAGCTGTTCCTGTTCATAAGGGGCATTGATGGAAATGGTATAAAGATTCTCATTGGTAATGTGCTCGCCTTGGGGAGAAATGTAAAACCAGTCAGGATGTTTTTCAAAAACACTTTTATGCGCCCTACTAAAATCAAACCTGACAATGACCCTGATTCCATTCTCATGACATTTTTCGATCACGTCACCCAACATATTCTCTTTCATGTAGGGGTTCGTGTAATGGTATTCCAATTTGGTCGGATAAAAAGACATGATTCCCCCGGCATTGATGATTAGGGTATTGGCAGAAAAATGGATCAAATCCGCAACGAGCGAATCCGGATCAAGTGTAGCAGCTTCATAGGCAGGAAGGTTGGTTTGGATCACCCTAAGATTATTTGCCTTCCACCACCCAATACTGTCCGGCCAATCCATTGACTGCGCTTTTGCATTAATAGGTATCAAAAATAGCAACACCAAAACAGTGGTTAGGATATTCAGGCTATGCCTTTGAGGTTTATTCATGCCATGACTCCAAGTCATAGCATGAATCTGAGTTAAGATTTGAGGTCTGTAGGCTTTATCGAATTTCAATTCCATACATCAAGAAAGAAGTCTCTTATTTTTCTCTCATAATAAACATCTTATTGCCCTCAAAAGCAATCAATTCGAAATATTCTCCTTCTAAAAACCCATGTTGACTAGCCATTGTCCCAAATCTAAGCGCAACAAGGGGTTCCAATAGGCAGGTTATCCAATTTGGTTGGAGATTCTTAAAATTGTGTAAAAGGTGAAAAAAAATAACCCACTTTATATCCAATCGGGGGTTAAAGTGTCACAATTTGCTATCGACAGAATATATAGAGATGGAGAACTTATGATATGGGAGGCAAGTATTAGATTTCTGCTGCTATGGCATGGTAGTTGGATTTTCATGCAAGAAAATTCAGGGAAAATGAAAAAAAGATATATCGTATTGATATCGATCTTAGTGCTGTTGATTGTAATTCGGCTAATGTTACCATACATCGCCAAGAATCAGATCAATAAGGCATTGGCAAACATAGAGGGTTATCATGGATCTATCGATGACCTGTCCATGGGTCTTTATAAGGGTGCATTTAATATTGGAGCCCTTGTCATATATGAAGAAGCTTCGGAGGATCCCGAAACACCTTTTATCGTTATTCCTATTTTGGATTTCAGCCTAGACTGGCGGGCTCTTTTAAAGGGTAAAATTGTCTCTGAAATAGCTATGGATTCCCTTAAGGTCAATTTGACTGTGTTAAAGGAGGAGGAGAAAGAAAAAGAACCCAGACTTCATTTTGCCGAACAAATTCAGGAGTTCAATCCCATTCAGATCAACAATCTGAAGATCACCAACACCAAGATATCCTATCTGGATCCTACTGTAGATCCTAAAGTGGATGTATATTTCGATGATTTTAATCTTTTTGGCGAGAATCTAAGTAATGTTGAGGATGAGGAAAAAGTCCTTCCGGGTTATATACTTATAGATTCCAAGGCAATGGGTGAAGGCAGTATGCATATGGAAATGCATGTGAACATTTTGAAAGAAATCCCGGATTTCGATCTAAACCTGGCTTTTGAGGACATCGATTTGGTGAAGTTCAACAATTTTATCGAAGCTTATGCCAACCTTGAACTGGAAAGTGGAATGCTGAGTGTTTACAATGAG
>NZ_JBGTCA010000211.1:0-28093 GCF_041749095.1 Aquiflexum sp.
GTCAACTGATTGTTGAAATGAGTATAGGCGATCTGTGATACTGTCATCAGAATGGTAAACAAACTGACGTGCGCACCATAAAAAGGAATGGTAAACGGCAGGCTCATGATAGAATCGTATGTCGAAAGATCATGCGCCCAAAGGAAGGATTCCTGTCTTAGTTCTATGGAATTGGGAAAGAAAAAGAACATGGCAAACAGGAACGGCATTTGGAATACCATGGGCAAACATCCGGAAATGGGGCTTACACCCAATTGTCCAAAGAGCTTCATCTGCTCTTGCTGCATTTTGGTAGGATCATCAGGATACTTGGCCTTCAATTCATCAATCTCAGGTTTGATGACCCTCATCTTGGCCATACCTATATAGGACTTGTATGTTAAAGGTGACAGTGCCAATTTGATGATCAGTACTATCAAAATGATGATCACACCATAATTGGAAAAGTATTTTTCAAGAAACTGGAACAGATTGACGATGATATACTTGTTGACCCAACTGACAAAGAAATAACCCATGTCCACGTTGTTTTCAAATCCAGGAGTAATTTTTCTTAGCAGATTGTAATTGTTTGGGCCAAAGAAATAGCTTACTTCTGCCCTGCCATTTTCCAAGGGCAGGACGAGGGCAACTTTCATATTTTTTACCGAAAGCGTGTCATTTGGAGTTACCTGCTCCAATTTTGCCGCATTAAACTGATTTCCTGCAATGATACCTGTAGTGAAAAATCTCTGGCTGAAACTCACCCATTTCAATGGTTCGTTGACTTCATCATCATCAGAATCTGACGTTAAGCTCAGATAATCATACTTTTCTGAACTTTTAAAGAAGTTAATGTTGGTTTTCCTTCGTGACTCTTCAATATCTGCTTCCTGTTTGAGTAAATTGTCATCCCAAGTGATCTGAATATTTGAATCTGTAAGATTTCCCGTCAATCCAACGAACTCCAAGCTTTTATTTAATACATATTGTTCATCAGGAAGTGTGTATGTCCTTATGATCTGTCCGGAACCTGATTGAGCTATGAAGGTCAATACAGAAGCTTTAACGCCTTCTATGTCAATTGTCGAAAGGGTGGAATTGAAATAGAACTCATTCAAACTCAGGAGGCCTTTATCAGTCTGGATCTTATAATCGAGATCGGAACTGTTTTCATCCAAAATCACCAAAGGTCTTTGGTCCCAGGTCTTGTATTCTTTCAGGACTACTTTGCGTATTTCTGCTCCTTTGGTCGAGAAAGTAACTGTCATTTTATCATTTTCCAGTACAACATCTTCCTCTCGGCCTTTGGTAAATGCCGCAAAGGCACCAAATTGTCTCTGTGCTATAATATCCTGAATGCTGTCAGGCTCGGTTTGCGGTATTTTCAGGATGGAATCAGATTCTTCTTTGCTTACAACTTCCTGAGTGGTATTCTGATCGTCTGTTACAATAGGTTCCGGAGAACTTGCAAAGAAAATCGAATATATCAACAATACTGCTGCGAATAGGATCAGTCCTGTCGCTTGGTTTCTATCCATAATAACTGAATGATACTGACTATCTATAAAACTTGACCAAAATACCCAATGGGTATATTCAAGGTGTTTTTATGACAGACAAAAATGTAATTATTTAATTTTTTTATTTTCAATGGTCGCCCGTACAAACCTCACAAACAAAGGATGTGGATTCAGTACAGTGCTTTTATATTCCGGATGAAACTGTGTACCAACAAACCAAGGATGATTTTTTAACTCTATAATTTCAACCAGCCCTGAATCAGGATTTATTCCTGATGGGATCATGCCTTTATCCTGAAATTGTTCCATGTATTTGTTGTTGAATTCATACCTGTGTCTATGCCTTTCCATGGTTTTGGTTTTTCCATAAGCTTGGGCAGCCTTACTGCCTTTTTTTATTTCACAGGGATAAGAACCCAACCTCATGGTGCCGCCCATTTGATCGATATTTTTTTGCTCTTCCATCAGGTCAATGACCGGATGGGGAGTATTTGGATCCATTTCAGTACTGTTTGCTTTTTCCAGACCGATAACATTCCTAGCAAATTCAATCACAGCTACCTGCATTCCCAAACAAATACCGAAAAAGGGAATATTGTTTTCGCGGGCAAATTTAACAGTTTCTATCTTTCCTTCAAGCCCTCTTTCACCAAAACCCGGTGCTACCAAAATCCCATCAAGATCCTGCAGTTTTTTACTGATACTTTCCGTATGAAGTTCTTCAGAAGAAATCAGACTTAGGTTTACCTTACATTCGGATACTGCTCCTGCATGGATAAAGGATTCAATAATTGACTTATATGCATCAGGCAAGGAAACATATTTCCCCACAAGACCTATATTTACTTCCTGCGTCGGATTTTTGAGCCTCCCCAGAAAATCTTTCCATTGCTCGAGTTCTATATTGTTTTTGGAACTCAATTTCAGCTTGGTCAATACCCTTTCATCGAGTTTTTCCTTTTTCATCAATAAAGGAACATCATAGATGGTATCCGCATCCATTGCCTCGATCACGCAACTGAGCTCCACATTACAGAAGAGGGCGAGCTTTTTCTTTACATCCAACGGTAAATGATGTTCCGACCGGCAAACCAAAATGTCTGGCTGAATACCGGCTTCCAGTAATTGCTTTACCGAATGTTGGGTAGGTTTGGTTTTTAGCTCTTTAGCCGCGGCAAGATACGGAATCAAAGTCAGATGAATGACCAGAATATTGTTGCTGCCGATATCCCATTTGGCCTGCCTGACTGCTTCTATAAACGGTAAAGATTCAATATCGCCCACACATCCACCGATTTCGGTGATAATGACATCATATTTCCCTTCATCGCCAAGTTTGAAGAAGTTTCTTTTGATTTCATCCGTAATGTGGGGGATTACCTGTACGGTTTTTCCCAAATATTCGCCTTTTCTCTCTTTGGTGATGACATTGTTGTAGATTCTTCCTGTCGTTACATTGTTAGCTTGGGAGGTGGTAGAGTTAAGAAATCTCTCATAATGTCCCAAATCTAGGTCTGTTTCTGCTCCATCCTCTGTCACATAACATTCGCCATGTTCATAAGGATTGAGTGTCCCCGGGTCAATGTTAAGATAAGGGTCGAACTTTTGGATGGTAACAATGAAACCCCTGGCTTGTAGCAATTTTGCAAGTGAAGCGGCTATGATGCCTTTGCCAAGGGAAGATGTTACGCCTCCGGTAATAAAGATATATTTGGTGGATGAACCCATAAGAATAGAAGGAAGTTATGATTTGTTTTGATTCTTATGGGATTCAAAATTAGGTAAAATATTTGATTTGGAGGCGGATTGCAGAAAGGAAATTTTGAAACTTTATATATCCCTTTATCGCTCCTTACAATTATCTACCTTATTTTTGAAGGAAAAATTCGAGATGGAAATCAAAGAAGCAGTCAGTGCCCTAAAAGAAAATGGAAGAATCAAGATCAAAGATGGTAAAGGCACTATTATGGAATTGATTGAAATTTCCAAATGGGATGCTGCAATAGATGATTGGGAGGGCATCTTTCTCTTTTTTGATCTTTTTCAGATCAGATCCGTGGCTGAGCCATTTTCTGATGTGTCTTTGGATATCATAGAGTTTGCCTCAAAACCCACTATCTATCACACACCAATAAACAGGGTTTTGAAAACAGGGCCTATCAATGAAGGGATGGTGAAGTTTGCTGTTATCCGAAAGGATTTTTGGAACAGGTTGTTATTTGCCTATTCCCAACCTCTGATCCTTCAATATGTTAAATCAGAAAATTTTGATTTCGAAACCAGAGAGTACTTCCCACTTTTGAGCGCTGGAACAAAAGAAATCTTTTTGAGTCCGGATGGGGATATCAGAATATTGAAAGCATGAATTTTAAGGAACATTTAAATCAGATCGGGATTTTTGGCCGTGTCGGTAAGATAGCTGATAGCATGGGCTTGGAAACCTACGTAGTGGGAGGGTATGTCCGAGACCTGATTTTAAACCGACCTTGCAAGGATATTGACTTTGTCTGTGTGGGCAGTGGGATAGCATTGGCCCAAAAAGTAGCAGATAGTTTTGAACAACATGTGCCACTTTCGGTTTTCAAAAATTTCGGTACAGCCAATATCCGATTGGAAGAATGGGAAGTCGAATTTGTAGGTGCACGAAGGGAATCCTACAGACATGACTCCCGAAAGCCTATAGTAGAGGATGGTACTTTGCAGCAAGATCAGGAACGTAGGGATTTTACCATCAATGCCATGGCGATATCTGTCAATGCCCACAATTTCGGGGATATGATCGATCCTTTTGACGGGATGGGAGATATCAAGAGGAAGATCATCAAGACCCCGACTGACCCGATCATCACGTTTTCCGATGATCCATTGAGAATGATGCGGGCCATTAGGTTTGCTGCCCAGCTGAAATTTGATATTGAGCCGGACACGTTTCTTGCCATCGTCCATGATGCCCATAGGATACAGATCGTTTCGGCGGAGAGAATTATCGATGAACTCAATAAAATCATCATGACTGACAAACCTTCTTATGGTTTCAAGTTATTGTTTGTCAGCAAACTGTTAAATGAGATTTTTCCGGAGATGGTAGAACTTCAGGGGGTTGATTCGGTCGGGGACAAGACCCATAAGGACAATTTTTACCATACCCTTCAGGTATTGGATAACATTTCTTCAGTGACTGATGATCTTTGGTTGCGATGGGCGGCCATTATGCATGATATTGCCAAACCTGCTACAAAAAGATTCAATAATAAAGTAGGTTGGACATTTCATGGTCATGAGGATAAGGGTGCCAGAATGGTTCCGGGGATTTTCAGAAGGATGAAGCTTCCGATGGATGACAGGATGAAATATGTCCAAAAACTCGTCAAGCTTCATCTCAGGCCGATAGCTCTGGTTTCGGATAAAGTAACCGATTCGGCCATCAGGAGGTTGCTTTTTGATGCAGGGGATGATGTGGATGATCTCATGAAACTTTGCCGGGCTGATATCACCTCCAAAAACAATAATAAGGTCCAAAAATTTTTGGCCAATTTTGACAAAGTTGAGCAGAAGATCTTGGAGGTGGAAGGAAAAGATCATGTGCGTAACTTTCAGCCTCCTGTCTCGGGAGAAGAAATCATGGAAATGTTTGATCTCAATCCTTCCAAAATCGTTGGAGAACTCAAAGAAGAAATAAAAGAAGCAATCCTGGATGGACAAATTCAAAACAATAAAGATGAAGCTTTGAACTTATTGTATAAATTAGCCGCCCGGAAAGGTATAACCTCTAATAAATAACTTATGAAAATGAATAAACTGATAATGACCGCCGTATTGCTGATAATGGCGACGGTTACCGTATTTGGACAAAATGAACAGCCTGCACAGCCGGCACAACAGGACACCGAAACAAATAGAAAGAGGAATGAATCTGACAGGAAAGTTTATCAATTGGCCCTAAGGTACAATGACCTGCCTGCGGCAAGGATTAAACTGTTAGAATTGATAGAACGAAACCCCACCAACATTCAGTATGCAGAAACCCTCGCTTCGCTGTATTTCGAGTCAGGGCAATATACCTCGGCAGCTATCGCTGCTTTGGATGTTCTAGAAGCCAGTGACAAAAGTTTGACAGGTCTTGAAATAGCCGCGTACTCTTTGGAGCAGTTGGGCGCCTTGGACAGGGCACTCCCTAATTTCGAACGCCACTATCTTTTGACCGGAAACCTATTCAGTCTTTATAAAACTGCTTATATGCAGTATTCACTTGACCGCCATGAAGAGTCCTTGAATTCGATCAATATGCTGGTAAAAAACAATAAATCAAGCGAAGAAAAGGTCGGATTTCCGAAAGAGGACAATACCCAACAGGAAGTGACCCTTAAAGCAGCAGCATTAAACCTGAAAGGAATGGTGTACATGTCCCAGAAAAATAAAACCGAAGCCAGAGAAGCCATTTCCCAAGCCTTGGAACTTCAGCCCAATTTTGAATTGGCACAGGAAAACATGAAAGAGGTACAGAAGATGTAAACATTCCCAGACTTACAAAAGCCTGTTGTTAAACAGCAGGCTATTTTTTTTTTTAAATAACCCCAATTAAATAAGGAGTATTTTCTAAAGATAGAAGGACTGAAATCAATCAACCATTAGGATTTATTTTATTTTTAAAAGGTTATTAGTGCAGATAAAATCATTATTTAACATAGGGAAAACATTTTCATAACACATATTTAATTTCCGATAAACATCTTTGCATATGATGTTTAAACGGTGCCTTATTTTTTTTCTTTTTCTATCTTTTCATGCAAGTCTGTTTTCTAGACAAGTTTTGGATCGGAAAAATGATATAGGAAATTTTATGTTAAAAGCAGAAAGAACAATCAATTCTGAACCTGACTCAAGCTATTTTTTCGCAATAAAAGCCTTAGAATTGGGTAAGGAAACGGAAGATAATTTGCTATTGGCAAGGATTCACCATCTGTTGGGTAAATTATTGTATTTTAAAGGCATTTACGCCGAGTCTGCCAACAATCTCCTATTGGTGGAAGAATTACTTTTAAAGGAAGAATTCGATCCGCTATTAATTGATAATTATAACTTCAGAGGGAAAATAGCTTACAAAACCCAAAAATTGGATGATGCGCTTTCACTTCATCAAAAAGCCTTTGACCTAACTGAAAAGATCAATGATGAAATCCGAAAAGCAATTTCTATTGGTTTAATTGGCTTCATTTACGAAAAAAGGCAGGAATATCAAAAAGCTCTCAAACACCAATGGACTGCAATATCAATTTTTAAAAAATTGAAAAGAGATGATCTGAGTGCTGAAATAAATGAGAATCTAGGGAGTATATATGAGGATCTCGAAATTTTTGACTCAGCTTCATATTATTTCCAAAAAGCTTTGGGTTTAAAAATTGAATCTGGGGACAGTTTAAACATGATCAGTACCTTGAATAACCTTGGTGATATATATAGGAAGAATGGAGAAATTGAGCAGGGGCTTGAAATTACCAATGAAGCCCTGGCACTTAGCAGAGTTTTGGATCAACCTTATGAAGAAAGCAGTGCGCTGAGAGATCTTGCACGGAGTTATTTTGAATTGAAGGATTTCCAAAAAGCTTATAATTACCTTGATAGCAGCAGAATAGTGTACCGGGAGATTTATAATAAAGAAACAGCCACCCAAATGGCTTTGATGGAAGAATTGTTTCTGATCAAATTAAAAGATCAGCAAATAATCGAATTGGAACAATTAAAAGCTTTTGATGCAAAAATCCGAATACTTTTTGTGGTAGTAATACTTTTGTTGATAGGTACAAGCTGGTTGATCATCAGTAAAAAAAATATTAAATCAAAAGTAGAAAGACAGTTGCTGGAAAGTGAAAAAGAAATCATGCTCACACAGCAAAAATTGATGAAAACCGAGCTATACAATATTCAACTTAAAGATGAAACCATTTCAAAAGAACTGGAATCTAATGCCAAATCCCTGACTGCTCAAACATTGCACGTCATAGACAAAAACAAAATGCTCGAGGTAATCAGGCAAAGACTACAGGATTCTCTTGAAAAAGACACAAGAGAACAAAAAAAGAACATTCGCAATTTAGTAAAAATGATAGATTACAATTTTGTGCAGGATACAGATTGGAATGATTTCAAAAAAAACTTTGAAAAAGCACATAAAAATTTTTTTCAAAACCTACATCACCAAGCGGTGGATTTGACACCCTCTGAGCTTCGGCTGGCTTCATTGATGCGAATGAATCTCAGTTCTAAAGATATTGCTTCCACCTTGAATATTTCTCCGGATAGTCTAAGGATTTCAAGATATCGGCTAAGAAAAAAATTAGCTCTTGGAAAAGGAGAAAGTTTACAGCAATTTATTCTTAGTATATAGTTTACGATTTGTTAATCTATTATTAATATGATATAAGTTATTCAATTTCAATATTTTGGAATGTTTTTTTGTTCTACTGTTATCGTTTTGTTAACGTTTTTAATTCCCGGTGTTGCTTTTTTGATAATATAAAATGATAGGTCATATTTTTTCCAGTATCTAATTTTGCTTCATACAAAAAGATACAAATGAATATTAAAATTTTACAGTCAATCATAGGGGTAATGGTACTTTTTTATTCCTGTGACATGAAAAACAAAGAAGACCAAACTCAAGCTACTTTTTCAAAAATTGAACCTGTTTATATCACGGAAATGGTAAATCATGATACTGATGATCCTGCCATTTGGATCAATAAGTCTGATCCGGGAAGTAGTCTCATCATAGGTACTGACAAAGATAAAGATGGGGCATTATATGTATTTGATCTGAAAGGTAAGATCATTGATTCTTTGGTCGTCAGAGGTTTGCAGAGACCAAATAATGTGGATGTATCTTATAACCTGAATCATGGTGATAGGTATATTGATTTTGCGGTAACAGGAGAGCGGCTTACTTCTAAATTGAGATTTTTCAAATTACCTGAAATGGTAGAAATTCAGCAAGGGGGAATTGAAATATATCAAGGCGAATCGGAGCAGGATTACCGGGATTTGATGGGTGTTGCAGTTTATCATGATAAAAAAAATGAAAAACATTATGTAATAGCAGGTAGAAAGGATGGCCCGACTGATGGCACCTATCTATGGCAATATTTAATTAAGACAGACAATGGTCATTTGGAACTTGAACTTGTCCGAAAATTCGGTAAATACAGTGGCAACAAAGAGATTGAAGCCATAGCTGTTGACAACGAACTCGGATTTATTTATTACAGTGACGAAGGTGTTGGGGTAAGAAAGTATTATGCCGACCCGGAAAAAGGAAATGAAGAACTCACACTTTTTGCAACAGAGGGATTTACATTGGACCATGAAGGGATTTCCATTTATAAACAGGAGGATGGTACTGGCTATATTTTAGTCTCAGATCAGGAAGCCAATTTTTTTCACGTTTTTCCCAGAGAGGGTACACCTGGTAATCCCCACTTACACAAACTAATCACAAAGCTTCCTTTGTCCACGGTTTCGAGTGATGGCTCTGAAGTGATCAATTTCAATATCAGTTCCGAATTTCCTAAAGGATTATTTGTGGCCATGTCGGACGATAAAACCTTTCAGATTTATGATTGGAAAGATTTGGAAAAGTATATCAATGAAACAAAATAAACATAACTAAAATTTACATGAAAAACAGATTACTAATTTCAGCAATTTCCCTGTTTATGCTGTTTGCACAGGATTTGCATGCACAGGCAGTTTTAAGGGGTAAAGTCATTGACGATCAAAATTTGTCCCTTCCTGGGGCAAATGTAGTTTTGGAAGGAACCAATAAGGGTTCTGTCACCAATCAGTTGGGTGACTATGTGATTTTGGGAGTTCCTGCGGGCAGTTACAATTTGATTGTTTCCTACTTAGGATATAACACAGTCACAAAAGAAATCTCGATTCAAGATGGACAAACTTTGGATTTAAAATTTGAGATGGATCCCGGAACTATCGACGGTGTGGAATTTATAGTTTTTGGGGACAGGCTCAAAGGTCAAGCAAGGGCTTTGAACCAACAAAAAACCAACTCCAATATTACCAATATTGTAGCCGCAGATCAAATTGGTCGTTTTCCTGATGCTAACATTGGAGATGCCATGAAGAGAATTCCAGGTATCACTATGCAAAATGATCAAGGTGAGGCCAGGGATATCATTATCAGAGGTATGTCACCTGAGCTTAACTCAGTCATGATCAATGGTGAAAGAATTCCTTCAGCGGAAGGAGACAATAGGAGGATTCAAATGGATTTGATTCCTGCTGATATGATCCAAACTATAGAGGTGAATAAGTCTGTTCTGCCTGATATGGATGCAGATGCCATTGGTGGTGCTGTAAACTTGGTAACACGTAAGGCTCCAAATGG
Source organism: Aquiflexum sp. (assembly GCF_041749095.1). Classification (GTDB taxonomy): domain Bacteria; phylum Bacteroidota; class Bacteroidia; order Cytophagales; family Cyclobacteriaceae; genus Aquiflexum. The sequence continues at coordinate 9,901 of NZ_JBGTCA010000211.1, forward strand.
CCTAAGGGTTTCAGGAACTGCTGCTTCCGGTGTAAATTTTCTTTCCAATAAGCCTATTTGGACAGGCGGTTTGATTATTGGAGACAGAATTGCAAATGATAAATTGGGGATCATTTTTTCCGGATCTTACAATAACCATAATTTTGGTTCTGATAATTATGAAGCCAGATGGGTGCAAACAGAGAATCCTAACCATCCGGTAGTAGTGGACCGATTTGATCTTAGAAAATACAATGTGCAAAGGGTGAGAAGAAGTACAACTTTGGCTTTGGATTACGACATCAATAAAAATCATTCTATCGTCTTCAATGCGATGTACAATTGGAGAGATGATTGGGAAAATAGATGGAGAATGAGAATAGATAGATTGGATAGGCCATTTAATGATGGGAACTTCACTGAATTGCAAAACGATGTTTATCAATTGCGTGGCAGAGCATCTGTTCAGACTAAAGGTGGTATTGACAATGATAGGGTTAAGAATACCCGTTTGGAAGACCAAAGGGTGATCAACACAACTTTGTCGGGAAGCCATTTATTTGATAAACTCAAAATGACCTGGAATGCAACCTATGCAAAAGCTTCTGAAGACAGGCCCAATGAAAGATATATTACGCATAGGGGAAACGCTGATATGATATTGGATATGAGAGACCCTTTCAAAGTATTGACTACTTTTGCAAATCAGGAAAGTGAACTTGGGTTGGGCTTAAATGAAATATATGAGTCAAACAACAATACTTTTGAAGAGGATTTCAATGCCAGGTTGGATTTTGGGCTTCCATATGCTTCTAATAAAGGTCTTCTGAAATTTGGCGGTAGGTTGAGGTCAAAATTTAAACTAAGAACAGATTCTTATGACGTATATGAACCGTTGGGAAATCTTGGTTCAAATGGAAATAATTTGGGAGATTTGCCCTTTTCCTTACAAAATGACAGGGTTTTCCTAAATGGTCCGCAATATGTTCCAGGGAGATTTGTAGATAGGGAATTTTTAGGTAGCTTGGATCTTAAAAATCCCAATTTGTTTGAGTTTGAAGATGTTGTCGCAGAGTACATCACCGGCAATTACCAAGCTTCAGAAACAATCACCGGTGGATATGTCATGACAGACTTTCAATTCAATCCAAAGTTATCTGCTATTGTTGGTCTGAGGCTTGAAAATACTAATCTGGAATATAGGGGATTTGAATTTGATGAAGATGAAGAAATTTTCAATCAGTCTGCCACAGTTTCGGATAATTATACCAACCTGATGCCCGGGGCCCATTTCAAATATGATATCTCTGATAATCAGATTTTAAGATTTGCCTGGGCCAATACCTTAGCAAGACCAAACTACTTTGATTTAGTTCCCTATGCGATATTCAGTCCTGACAACCAAACCTTGGTAAAAGGCAATCCCAATTTGGTACCAACAACATCAATGAATTTTGATTTGATGTTTGAAAATTATTTCAAATCAGTCGGAGTTTTCACCTTGGGAGGTTTTTATAAAGATGTAGACAACTTTATCTATCAAAGAACTGAATTTAACGTTATTGATCCGGTTTTTGGAGAGTTGATACAAAGGTCCAGACCCGAAAATGGCGGTACCGCCAACGTTTATGGTTTTGAAACATCCATTCAAAGACAGTTTGATTTTCTTCCGGGGATTTGGAAAGGGCTAGGCATGTTCCTGAATTATACTTTTACAGATTCGAGGACAACAGGTATTGAGGGGCGTGACAATGAAGAACTGAAATTGCCCGGAACTGCCAGAAATATGTTTAATGCATCACTTTCATTCGAAACAGAAAAAATTGTGATGAGAGCTTCTTTGAATCACGCAAGCGGATATATTGACGAAATAGGGGGGATAAGTTTCAATGATTCTTATTATGATAGACAAACCTTCTTGGATGTGAATGCATCTTATGCCTTTACTCCAAATTGGAGGGTGTTTTTTGAGGCAAATAATTTGACCAATCAACCTCTAAGATACTATCAAGGGATCAGGTCTAGGACCCAGCAGGAGGAATATTACAATGTCAGGATCAATTTTGGAGTAAAATTTGACCTTTTCAATTAATCTATTGATTACTTTTGGGCGGCTTCCAATTTGTTTGGAAGCCGTTCTTTTATATTTAAAAGCCTCTAAAAATGAAATTATCCAGTTCAGCCATCCTTGCTTTATTCTTATTGTTTTCCTTCTATTTTTTTTCCTGTAAACCAAAAGATGAAAACCAACAAGTATTTATTGATAAAGCAGAACTTGCTCCGAGGCATTTACGGGTCATCTGGACAGAAAATCCTTCTACAAGTGCCATAATATCCTGGACCACTTTACATGAACATGGAAAGGTCCATAGGGTATTTTATGATTCGTTACGAAGGGGAGGGGAAAAACGAAATTATGTTTCTCAAGTGTCTGCATCCAAAAATGGAGCTATCTCTATGGTAGATGAGGATTTAAAAGAAGGAGTGCCACAGGGATATTATCATCATGCAGATTTAACAAATCTCAAACCATCGACCAAGTATTATTTTGTGGTAGAATCGGATGATTTGGTTTCAGATGAGTTTTATTTTATAACCGGTCCTGAAGATGACCGTGTTATTTCCTTGTTATGGGGTGGAGATTCAAGGATGGGTGGGCCCGAACCTAGGTATGCAGGTAGAACTCCTCATGTCGACAGACAGGAAATGAATAAAAGGATCAAGTCACTGATGGATGAAGATCCAAATATTCTTGGTTTCATACATGGTGCTGATTATGGTACCACGGCAGATTGGAGACATTTATTTTGGTGGTTTGAGGACCATGAAATAGTTATTGGTGAAGGCAATAGACTACTACCTTTGATCATATCAAGGGGAAATCATGATATGCAAATCGGTTTTGAAGAAAATTTCTGGCTTGGAGATACTCAAAGAAAAAGAGGATTTGATTATTATTTTGCGACCCAATTTGGCTCAAAAACTGCCATTCTCACATTGAATACAGAAATCAGTGTTGCCGGTGATCAGCGGGATTGGTTGGAAGAAAACCTATCAAACAAGAGGAAAGAAAATAGATGGCTTTTGGTCAATTATCACAGACCTGCCTATCCTGTGGTCAAAGATTTTGAGAATGCCACTTTCAAAAGAGTAAGGGATACCTGGGTACCATATTTTGAAAAATACAATGTTGACCTGGCTTTGGAATCTGATGGGCATATTCTGAAAAGAACAGTTCCTATCCGAAACAATAAATATGATGAAACAGGTATTGTTTACATCGGAGAAGGAGGCCTTGGAGTTCCCCAGCGAGTTGCAGACAGTACGAGATGGTTTATCCAGCCTCCCGGATTTGCGATGAGTGCCCACAATGTCCACAAGCTCACATTCTCTCGAGAGATGATCCAAATCAAGGCCTTTGGTATGGATGGGGAGGTCTTAGATCAATTTGAAGTAAAACCACGAAATCTGAATTGAATTGCAATATGAGAGATGTCTCGATTAGCAATGTTCTTTGGCTTTTAAAATTGGCTTTACTACTTCAATGTGTAGGAGTATTTTTTTATCTCAAAGGTGGCAGCGCGATCGAAACCATGCTGTTTATGGAAATGGGTTTGGAACAAGCCAATTCAAAACTTGTTGAAAATATTATCGCTTGGGTATTTTTAATTTTTGGAATTGTAGCTTTTTTAAAACCCGATAAATATCTGCTCGTCATTATTTCCTTATTGACTTTGGCCTTGGCCTATATCATTAAGAGACAAGCAGGTAGTCCATTTACAGAGTGGAGTATTCCATCTCATTTTATAAGGATAATTTTACCTATTGGGATACTCTTATTAGCTACCAATAAACAAAAAAATATCAGAGGTGCATACTGGGTGCTTTTGGTAGGATTGTCCATTACTTTTATCACCCACGGACTTGAGGCATGGTCATTACATCCAAGATTTATTGATTACCTTTTGATTTCCTCTGAAAAAACTTTGGGAATAAGGTTTAAACAGTCAAGTGCGGAAATAGTGCTCAAGGTCATAGGTACAATCGATATACTTGTGGCATTAAGCACATTGGTATTTCCCAAAAATGCTGTTTTTTATTGGATGGCATTTTGGGGATTTGTCACGGCATTCGCAAGGGTCACTGAATTGGGTTTGGGACTATATCCGGAAGTCCTCATCAGGGCAGGACATTGGCTGGTCCCCATCAGCTTGGTATGGCTCAATGAAATCAGAAATCAATCTAAGGTTCCATAAAAAAACGCATTTTCTGTTTGCCGATACTGCCAAGCCCAACATAGAATTTGATGGCCATGGCGTTGTATTCCGGGGTTTGCCATTGGATATTGACACAGTTTTTCTCTTTGGCCACTTTTCTGATTCTTTCCATAATATCGGTGCCAATTCCTTTTCCACGACAAATTTCGCTTAGATAAAGACAGTCCATGTATAGAAAAGGAGCTGCTTCCCAAGTAGAGAAGTCAATGGTATAGGAGGTAAAACCTTCCACTTTCCCGTTGATTTCCACCATCCAGCAGTTCAATTTTTTATTTTCACCAAAGAGTGCATTTCTGAGGCCCTCTTCTTTGCCCTCAGGGGAATATTCCGCCCTTTCATATTGGGCATGGGCTGCACATAGTTTTACCAATGCAGGCAAGTCTTTTTCTTCACAAGGTCTGATAATATAGTCCATGGCTATTGGGTCTTTAGGATGAAAGAATGATTACCATGGAAAAATGAAGAAAAAATTTGATTTCTCTAAAGGAGGAGGGAAAAAATCTTTAAATAACTTGGTAGCTTGGATATATAAAATAATAAAACATAACCCCTGAAAGACAGCAGGCAATCACAAAACTGATTGCCATTATTTTTTTATATGCAATTAATTGTTGGATTCTTCCATTATTCTCTTTAAATGATTTCATGCCTCCAGGGATATATACCTGTAGCATGGCCAAGGAAGTCATAAAATAAGTGACCAATAAAAACAAGAAACTAAAAATGATATCCATTGCTTTCAGTTTTTTAATCAACAACCAAATTTAAGTTTCATTTGATTAAAAAATTGATGTTCTGCCAATGGTAATGATTTATTAAAGCACAGGTAACGTTAACATAATAACCTGTAGGTCTCTGTGATTTTTAAAAAATCTTTTTGTAATGCTATAACCAATATCACTCTAATTGGTTATTATTTTGCTGCATTTTAACTCCGGATAAAATCATTTGAGTTTTATCCTGCAATAAATGATTAAAAGAGTCTAACCACACTTTATATAAGTTGTACGTTTATATAGGTGTATAAGCCTTATATTTGAGTTTGGTTGACCGGTAAAATCACAAATCTATCAAAAAGTTTATCAAAACATTTTTCAAAATTTTGGGCATTGCAATAGGAGTCTTGTTGCTTTTATTGGTGGTCACTATTTTGTTTGTAAGAAGTCCATGGGGGCAAAATATCATCATACAGAAAGCCACCTCTTATGTTTCCAAAAAAACAAATACACATGTTGGAATCGACAGGCTTTTTATAACATTTAAAGGTGATATTTACCTGGAAGGTCTTTATTTGGAAGATCTGAATGCTGATACGCTGGTATATTCCAAAAAACTGGAAACAGGTGTTGCCTTTTGGCCATTGATTAAAAACGGAAATATTTTTGTATCCAAGCTTGAATGGGAAGGGTTGACTGCAAATGTTCGAAGAGACAGCGTCAATGAAGTTTTCAACTTCGATTTTTTAATGGACGCTTTTATTTCTGAGTCTGAGGAAAGCAAAGAGTTTATAGAAGAGAGAGATCCAAATCCTTTTCCACAATTTTCCATAGGTCCTGTGAATCTGTTAGATTTTGATCTGAAATATGATGATCAATTAATGGGGATAATGGCAAATGCTTCATGGAAAAAAATTCATTTGAACATTGACCATCTTGAACTGAACAAAATGGATTTTGGAATCGAGGAGTTTCTGATTGAAGAGGCAAATATCTTTTATCTTCAGTCCAAAGTATTTCCCGAAAGTGAAGAACCGGAAACATCATCAGAATTGCCTTTACCCTTGTTGGTACTCGATAAACTTCAGATCCAAAAAACAAATCTTGATTACCAATCTGTTCCGGATGGACTTAATTCCATTGTTTATTTGGATGACCTTATATTGTCACTTCCCGAAGCCAATCTGGAAGAACAAAAGATATTATTGGAAGCGTTTTCTCTGACAAATTCCAATATTTCTCTGAAAATGGAAGAGGTTGAGAATGTGGAGGAACCAATAGTGGTTGATGAACCGTCATCAGGATCATTTGAATGGCCTGATTGGTGGGTAGAGGTTGGTTCTATTGATCTTGAAAACATCGGATTTGAATACATTCAATCGGGTGCGCAGGTAAAAAATGGGGTGTTTAATCCGGATGCCATACAACTGCAAGACTTTAATTTTTCTGTTCACAGCCTATCCTTAAAGGAGAAAAATGCAAAAGTTCAGGTCGACCAAATCTCATTTCGGGAAGGAAGCGGACTTTTATTGGATCAGTTTTCAACAAAATTTTCAATCACCGATCAAAACCTGGATATAGAATCTTTTCTACTCAAAACTGCAAAATCTGAATTAAGAGCAGATTTAGTCCTAAATTATCAGACCCTGGCAGAATTCATCGAAAATCCGGGAAACTCTGATTTTAACCTCTCTATCAAAGGGCTGAAAACTGATGGGTCGGAAGCATTGTATTTTGCACCTGAATTGGACCAAGAGCTCTATTTCCAAGAGCTGCTCAAAAATGGAATTGTTGCCAATGGTCAGATAGAAGGCAATTTAAAGAATCTATCCATTCCAACATTTGACCTCGAATATGGAGAACATACCTCACTGAATATTGTATCAGCAGAAATGTCAAATTATCTTGATTCAGAAAAAATCCAAATTGATTTGACAGAAATGGTTTTTGTTACAAAAGCTGAGGTAATTGATCCTTTTTTGGAGGATTTGGATTACAATATTCCTGAAGAGATCCGGCTGGAGGCAAAAGCAAAAGGGGGGTTGAAAGGGATGATTGCAGACGTTTTGTTAAATACCTCGGATGGAGATGTAGCATTTAAGGTTGACTATAAAGACAACCAAACTTATTTTTTAAATTCAACTTTGGCTTTGGATCAATTGGATTTGGGCAAAATTATGAATCTTCCCCAACTCAGGCCCATCACTTTGGTAACAGAAATCAATGGTTCAGGAACTGAATTGAGTGATTTGGATGGTTTGATAAGTATGGATATTGACAGTTTGATTTGGGGGAATTATGATTTTTCGGAATTGGGATTTTCCGTAGAGGCAAAGGATGGTATTGCTGAACTTGACATGGGATTTCAAAATGAGATTTTAGATTTTGATTTGGATCTGAAAGCCAAGCTGGACACCGTCAATCCTGAATTCAGTTTCTATTTGGATTTGAATAAATTCCGGTCGGCGGCATTTGGGGTGACCAGATTGGATATTGATTCCAGGATGAAGGTCAGCGGTTCAATGGAAGGAAGTTTCGATGATTTTGAAGCTCAATTAAGAATTGAAGAGGGGATTTTCATTTACGACAGGATGCAGTATCCTCTAGGTAAAGTTGAACTACACGCAGCATTGGCGCCTGAATCTTCTGAATTTCAGATCAATTCAGATTTCCTGGTAGGTGATTTTCATGCTACGGGTTCAGTTGAAAATATTTCCATGTCCATTGAAAACTATCTCCGGGAACTGATAGCACAGGAAGTTGCAGAGGAAGAATTGCCTGAAATCACCATGAAAGCAGATTTCAGGTTTCATCCTACTCCTTTTATAGATCAGCTTTTGGTGGCCGGTATTGAGGAATTGGATACGGTTTATTTTGATCTCCTATTCGATTCAAAGGCTCAAAAATTGAATTCAAATGTGTTTATTTCAAAAGTCCGATATACAGATGTCGAACTGGATACTTTTAGAATTGATATCAGAGGAGACAATTCTACGCTGAACCTGGACGCCGGATTTCAGAATATGGTCGTAGGTCCGGTCGATATGGGTGAAACCAATATATTGTTGGAATATGAAAATAGTATTCTTGAATTTGGCTTTATCTCCAGAAGTGATACGACGAAAGTGATGCAGTTATTTGCTGATTTTAGCTTTGCGCGAGATACCCTTACTTTTCATGTGAATCCAAAAGGACTGATCCTGAATTCAAGTGATTGGGCGATTCCTGACGGTAATTTAATGACCTATGCACCAAAATTTCTTGATTTTAGGGAGTTTACCTTTTCGAGAGAGGGTCAATCCCTTTCATTCACAAATGAGCTAAATGATATTGAAGCAGAGCATTTAGGCCTGATTTTCAAGGACTTTAGACTAAGCACACTATTGGGATTTTTGAACCCCGATGATCCTTTGGTAAAAGGGATAGCCAATGGAGAGATGATAGTAGAAAATCCATTTGATGCAATTGGCCTATTGGCTGACCTTGAAATCAGGGAATTGGAAGTTTTGGAAATTCCTTTGGGGATCCTGGCATTGGAGGCCAAAGCAAAAACCTTGGAAGAATATGATTTCAACCTTTCTCTCAAAGATGGAGGTATTGATCTTGATCTGGTGGGTACGTTTGTGGCCGATTCGGTCAGTTCAAACCTGGACCTCGACCTTGATCTAAATGCCTTTCAAATGTCCTTGTTGGAAACCTTAACTAATGGAGCAGTAAGAGATGGTAAAGGGATTATTTCCGGTGGGATTAAGGTGGGTGGGAGTGTTCAGGAGCCTGACTATAAAGGAGAAGTCTTTTTCACCGATGCAGGTTTTCTTATATCAGATTTTAACACCTCATTTCTGCTTGCTGATGAAAAAATAAACCTGGATAATTCGGGCTTTACTTTTAATAAGTTCAACATCAAAGATGCCAACGGAAACGATTTCGTGATCGATGGGAAGGTCAATACAGATGATTTTACAGATGTAGGCTTTAACCTAAAACTGGTTACACAAAACTTTCAGATCATGAATTCTACCCGGGCTGATAATGACCTGTTTTTTGGGAGAGCAAATGTTGATATGGACATGACTGTTGGAGGATCGATGAGTCTTCCGGAAGTCATCGTCAGGTTGAAGGTAAACAAAGAGTCCAATATTACATTTATTGTTCCCGAAGACCAATTGGATGTGATCGAACGGACCGGAGTGGTGATATTTGTCAATCATGAAGATCCTTATGATGTTCTCTATCAAAGAGAAATGGATATTTCGACCAAGGGAGTTGCAGGCTATGATGTTAAGGCCAATTTGCAGGTGAATCCTGAGTCTGTTTTCAATGTGATTGTTGATGAAAGAACCGGGGATAATCTAAGGCTTCAAGGTGAGGCTGACCTCAATATGTTAATGAATCCAAATGGTGATATTTCCCTTTCAGGCAGGTATGAGGTAAAGAGCGGTCATTATGAACTGAACCTGTTCGGATTGGTCAACAGAAGATTTGAATTGAGGGAGGGAAGTTCCGTGGTCTGGAATGGAGATCCAATGGATGCCAACTTGGATCTTACGGCCATTTATAATATACGGACATCGCCCGGTGAACTGATGCAGGCCCAACTGAGCGGTACAGACGGAGAATCCCGGGGCCAATTCAGGCAGGTGCTTAATTTCATGGTTTATCTCAAGATAGGTGGAGAATTACTGAAACCCGATATTTCCTTTGAACTTGATATGTCTGAGCAGGAAAGAGGTGTTTTCGGAGGCAGTGTTTACGGTATGATCCAGCAGGTCAATGATCAGGATGATGAGCTTGTCAAGCAGGTCTTTTCATTGCTGGTGTTGAATCAGTTTTTTCCTGTCATGGGCAATGATGGAACTTCCGGTGGATCTGTCAGCCTTGCCCGGTCAAGCGTCAGTCAGGTGCTTTCAACCCAACTCAATGCACTCTCAGACAGATTGTTTGGGGAATCCGGATTCTCTGTCGATTTTGACCTGGACTCTTTTACTGATTACCAATCAGGTGGTCCTGCAGACCGTACCCAACTCAATGTTGCTGCCCAACAGCGGTTGATGGATGATAGATTGGTGATATCGGTAGGTGGACAGGTGGATGTAGAAGGCGGCAGTCAGGATGTAAATCAGGGAGATGCACTGTTTGGGGATGTAAGTGTGGAATATATGTTGGACAACAGAGGGCAATGGAGGGCCAAAGCATTTAGGAAAAACCAATTTGAGTCTGTGATAGATGGTCAGCTGATTGTCACAGGTATTTCGCTTATTTTCAATAAAGAATTCAATGCAATCAAAGAATTATGGAGAAAAGCTCCTAAACAAGAAGCAATTATAGAGGAGGAAACAGACGAACGAGAAGAAATAGATATTGAGGAGGATAAAATTTAAAATTAAATTATGGGTGTTAAAAATTCCATACTGTTTTTAGTTTTTCTTGTAACGGTGTCATCGTGCGGGGTGAAGAAGTATATCCCTGAGGGAGAAAGTCTTTATACAGGATCAGAATTGGTCTTGGATGCCGATTTGCCAAAGCGTGAACTTTCAACATTAGAAAATGATCTTGAACCTTTGATCCAACCGGATCCCAACGGAAAGATATTGGGAGTCCGTTTTGGGCTGTGGGCACATTATAAAGGGAGCAAAGAAAATCCGGGTTTTATTAATAGGTTTTTGAAAAAAAGATTTGGCGAAAAACCGGTGTATCTCAGCAATGTTCAGCCCGAACGGACCGGAAATATCCTGACCAACAGATTGGAAAATAAAGGCCACTTTTTTGCCCTGGATAAATATGAGGTTTTGGAAAAGGGAAAATTCTCAAGAATCAGGTATTCTTTGCAGTTTGGAGAAGCGTATCGTCTTGAAACTTTAGAGTTGCTTGGGGATTCATTGGGAATTATTCAGGAAATCGCCAAAGACCTTGACAAAACCATATTGAAAAAAGGAACAAAACTTGATCTGGATTTAATGAAAAATGAAAGGGAAAGAATTGACTCCCAACTCAAATCCAAAGGTTACTATAACTTTAATGCTGATCTGCTGATTTTTGAAGCCGATACCAATCATTATGATGATAGGAAATTTGATTTATACCTGAGACTCAAAAGCAATACTCCGGTCAAATCCACTTATCCTTATACTATAAAAAATATCAATGTTTTTCCCAACTATGCCATCAATGCGGATCCCACTGATCCGGATACAGTCACTGTCAACGGGATTGATATCATACAGGAAGGAGAGGTTTTCAAACCGCATCTTTTGGAACAATATATTCTCTTCAATGAAGAAACCAAGTACAATCCCGGGACCTCCCGGTTGACCTCCAACCGGCTTTCATCCATCGGTAATTTCAGGTATGTCAATATTACATTTGATGAAACAGATACGGTGAGATTGGAAGATGGTACTTATCCTTTGAATGCCAGGATATTACTTTCTCCACTCAGTAAAAGAGCCCTAAGGGCAGAAATCCAAGGCGTGACCAAATCCAATAGTTTTGTCGGTCCTGCATTGCTGTTGAGTTTTCAGAATAGGAATCTTTTCCATGGGGGTGAGTTGTTGAGTTTGACAGCCAAATTCGGATATGAACAACAGATATTGGCAGGTGACAGGGAAGGGTTAAGGTCTATAGAAGTGGGATTGCAGGGTTCTTTAATCTTCCCTAGAGTGATATTTCCCGGACCTGTGAACAACAGGTTTCAATATTCAATTCCCAAAACCAAAATAAGTACAGGATTTGAATATCAAAACAGGACTGACCTTTACGTGCTCAATTCATATAATGCTTCATTTGGATATTTGTGGAATGTCAACAGGTTTGTTTACCATGAATTTAACCCAATCAGTCTCAGCGTGGTAAACCTTGCAAGAACGACCCCGAGGTTTGAAGAAATTCTGAACTCCAATCCTTTTTTGCGGAGAAGTTTTGAACAGCAGTTTATTTCGGGAATGAATTATACTTTCAATTTCAACCAACTTGTGGATACTGAGAAAAAAAATGCTATCTTTTTTGCAACCACGGTTGATTTTGCGGGAAATTTATTTAGAGGGATCAACACCATCCTGGATTCGGAAAATCCCGGGTCAGTATTCGGACTGGAGTATGCCCAATATGTAAAAGGAGAAATTGACCTGAGGTATTACCATAAATTCACTCAGGAAAAGGTTTTTGTTACAAGGTTGTTTGCAGGATTGGGGGTTCCATTAGGCAATTCAGTTTCTTTGCCTTTTGTTAAGCAGTTTTTTGCAGGAGGTCCCAGGAGTGTCAGGGCTTTCAGAATCAGGTCATTGGGGCCCGGTACATTTCTTCCTGAAGGATTCGGAACCGGCGGTTTTTTTGATCAGGCGGGTGATATGCGTTTAGAAGGAAATATGGAATTCAGGTTCCCATTTAACAAATACCTAAAAGGAGCATTTTTTGCTGATGCGGGCAACGTTTGGTTGTACAATGAAAATGATGCCTTACCAGGAGGCCGAATTTCATCTAAATGGTTGGAAGAATTGGGAATTGGTGCAGGTTTCGGTTTGCGGATTGATATACAATTGTTTGTGTTACGTTTTGACCTGGCATTACCGGTACGGAAACCTTGGGAGCCGGAAAATGAAAGGTGGCTGGAAAGTTTCAATTTTGGGGACGGTGATTGGCGAAGACAGAATTTGATCCTTAATTTTGCGATAGGATATCCGTTCTAGTGCTATGTTAAGGATGAATTGACAATCTTTCCCGCAGAGACGCAAAGACGCAAAGAAGGATAACTTGAATCTTTTTGCGGTGGTGATAACCTTTAAATATTAGAATTAACATTATACTAGGATTTGCCTGTCACCATTTCAGCGTGTAATAGGCTGTGGAAATACAGCCATACTTTCATGACCTTTTTCACCTACTGCCTGCACCGCAAAGAAGTAATTGTCCTTTGAATAGGGTATGGTCAATGTGGTTTCTTCCGTGTAAAATTTCTTTTCCCACATCGAAGAATCGGTTTCTCTCATCAGGACATAATAGCCCTTTGCTTTTCCAATGGCAGGTGCTTCCCATCTTAACGTAGAGGTATTGCTCAGCCTTCTGACATCAATACCTACACGTTGAGGTTCTGAAGGTGCAGCCGCCAAATATGCCAAAGAAGCTAAATTGATCCCAGTTATCTTTCTCATATATTCAAAGTCAACAAACTCGGGAAGATCACCATATTGGATGCCGTTTTCCATCCTGACATTCTCGTGTTGGTGGTAGTAATTTTCATTCATCTCACAGACCCGGATCGCTGTAAAGCCCTCCCTTGCAAAGGGAGTATGGTCGCCGCCTCTAAGAAATCTGTCATTTCTGTACACCAATTTCACCTCCAATTGGTCCACGTATCTTTCACCGACCTCTTTCATGTATCGGGCAAGCTGTCTTGATTTGCTGTCATTTTCCCCGTTGGTATAGCGTCTGATGGCAGCCATCTGTTCATCTTCAGCAGCAGGGACACCTTCAGAAAAAATCCTGACACGGGTATTGTCATTGATGTTGGTTTGAGATGAATGGCTGTTGCCAATCATGTCATTGTTGAGCATGGCCACCAGATTCCAATTTTCCTTTTTCGCTTTTTCAGCTAAATATGCAGCCCCTTTTAATCCCTGCTCTTCACCGGAAACGATCACAAAAATGATGGTAGCAGGATATGATTTTTTTGACATGATTTTGGCCAGTTCTATCACAGCAGCAACTCCCGAACCGTCATCGTTTGCTCCCGGAGCATCGATTTCAGTATCCATTACATCCAAAGCCCGGCTGTCTATGTGGGCAGAAATCAGGAAAATCCTATCATCATTTGGGTCAGTTCCTTTGAGCGTGGCCATGACATTCCCCAATTTACTGTCAGTGGGAATTCTTCTTCCATCTGAGGGAATTATAAAACTATCCATGTAGGATGTTAATCTTCCTTTGGAATCAGCCTCAAATGATCTGAAATGATCAAGTACATAATTTTGGGAAGCCAGGATACCTTCATTGGGATTGTCCGCACTCAGCGTGTGCCTTGTCCTGAATGCTGCCAAGTCCCTGACATATTTTTCCAGACTTTCGGCTGATATTTCAGAGATCATACTTTCTATGGTGGCATCCCTGTGAATAATCTGTGTCTGTGCAAAACCCATATTTACCTGTAAAAGCGCGATTAGGAGTAAAATTCTTTTCATTTATAGAATTGGTGAAGGTGAAAGGTTTAAATTTACCTGTAGTATGATACAATTTAAACAACTATTATATGAATGAAATATTAATTCCCCAAGAAGGTGAATATGGGCACTTTTATGAAGGCTATATTTCCTGGGTCAAAGGTAAAGATATTCCAAAGCTATTACTTTCACAGATTGAGGAGATTAGGGGGCTTTATGAAAAAATGGGGGAGGAAAAGAGCAACATTTCCTATGCCCCTGGCAAATGGACGGCCAAAGAGGTTTTGGGCCATATAACCGATACAGATAGAATCATGTGTTTTAGGGCACTGTGTTTTGCCCGGGGGGAAAAGGCTGCATTGCCCGGATTTGATCAAGATAAGTATGTCGCATCTGCGCACTTCAATGATATGCCTTTGATAAGGTTATTGGAGGATTTTGAGATGTCAAGGTATGTCATTACCTCCCTATTGAAATCGCTCCCCGTTGATTCTTTAAAAAAGACCGGTGTCGCCAATGAAAATGATGTAAGTGTCAGGGCATTATTCAACATTATTCCAGGCCATACCCAGCACCATTTATATATATTGAAAGAAAGATACCTATAAGATACTTTAGGCAGTAAGGTAAGTAAACAGACAAATAATCAAAGAATCCCTCATTATTGGTTATTTTATAGAATTTATCTGAATCAAAAATTTTAAAATCATGCAAAGAACAAGAGCACAGGAATCCAGGGCAGCCATCGAAAAACTTTATATTACCATGAGACATCTTTTTATGAGAGGGTCTTATAAGCCTATGGGAGTATCCGGAGAGTCGCTAGTAGATTCACTTTTGGTGTTGAGTCCCGAGATTTATGGATTATTGTCCCAGGATGAAAAAATTGAGTTGGATGGACTTTTATATGTGATGGAACGTCTTCCCCGTGGCATTGAAGAATGTAGGTATGTCCGATTGATCAGTAGAGAGGGCTACGAAAATTCTAATTTTCAGGCAATTGTTCCTGCCAAAAGAAAGAGAAACTGTTATCGGGTAGATCAGGATCAGATGTATGTGGAAATGACCCGTGGCCGATCGGATATTTATGACATTCTGACCCACCTTACATTTCTGTATATAGAGGCAGAAAAAATCAAGTCCAACAGTACTGATACCAAAGGGAGGTTTGACCTCAATTGGGAAATGCTGGCGAAGATTGTTCAGAAAGAAGAGAGAGGGGAAGAAATAGATCAGGAAGTAGCCTGTTCTTATTTAAGCCATGTGATAGGGAGGACTTTTGATGAAACCCATGCTGCAGTGGTCAAATTTGAAGAATCCCCCCATACAAGCAGCCTTTTTTCCATAGTCTATCAAATGGGTAAATTGGCAATCGATGAAGTATTTGAAGGTAAGGACAGGGAGATTTCTTTTTCTTCCACCTTGAGGCAGAGAGTGGGGCATCATGTGTATGGAGAACTTTGGGCCAATAAAATCAAATCAGTTTTGTTTGAAGAGGGTTTGATTGATAGGCCCATGCATATTGTTTCGGCCAATCTGCACAGCTTCCTCAATACGATTTATGGTTATCAGGCTTTGGGATTGACTTCTTTTGATCAGATTGAAAAAGTGGCAATGGATATCAGTGTCAGTGCCAAAAACAACAAAAAAAAGGATATCATCAATTACGCCCAGAAAAACGGATTTATAGAAATCCAAGATGATTCCGGCACTAATATCAATGTACAGGTCTTTGATACTGCAAGAATGTCCAAAGAGACCGTCCTTCCGGGATTGAAAATTTCTGGAGATAAAAAGAAGAAACCCATCATACTAGTCATGGATTATGCTTTCGGAGAACAGGCCTACGAGTGCTTTGATGAATTGTTGAAGCCTTATGAAACCACTGAAGGCAAAAGTTATCCCTTGGATGTGCATTCAGCCTCCATCATGGGGAAGGCCGGAATTCTTACCGGAAACAAAGGTGATATTATGATCCCGGACAGTCATGTATTTGAAGGTACAGCAGACAATTATCCTTTCAAGAATGAGCTAAAAAAGGAAGACTTTGAAGGGCATGACATTGGTGTATATCAGGGAACGATGTTTACAGTATTGGGTACTTCATTGCAGAATAAGGATGTGTTGAGTTACTTGATGGAGTCATCCTGGCAGGCCATAGGACTTGAGATGGAGGGCGCCCATTATCAAAAAGCGATTCAAAGTGAAAGCAAAATCCGGCAAAGTATCCGTAAAAATGTAAAAGTTTTATATGCTTATTATGCCTCTGATAATCCTTTGGAAACCGGGAGTACCCTAGCTTCCGGTGCTTTGGGGATGGATGGGGTAAAACCAACCTACCTGATCACTTATAAGATGCTTGAGAAAATATTTTCATAGAACTATTATTTGGAAACATTTCGATAATCACTTTATTTTTAGAATCTCTGCTAAGTTTTTGGCAGAGATTTATTTTTTTATTCTGTTTTTTGAGATGATTTTGGCTTGTGCCATTAATCATAGCTGAATATGATTTTCATCAGGCTTTTTAGAACTAATCCTTCTCAATTTAGCATCATCAAATAAACAATAATAAGATGAAGCAATACAGATTTTGGATAACGGGAGTCATGGTTTTGACTCTTGTATTCGCAAGTTCACAGGTATTCTCACAGGTAAAATATACATTGACACCTGCGTCGGAAATGAAAATTTCCGGTGGTTCGACCCTACATGATTGGGACATGACATCTAACTCAGCTAAAGGCGAAGGACAATTTGTGATGGAGGGAAGCCAGTTTAAAGGGATCAAAAGTCTAAGGGTCCAGATGGAAGCCGAAACTTTGAAAAGTGGTACCAGGGGATTGGATAACAATGCTTACAAAGCTCTGGATACCAAAAAGCACAAAGACGTGGTTTTTACATTAAAAGAAATTACAGGAAGTGGAAGCAGCTATCAGGCAAAAGGGGACTTTACCGTAGCAGGGGTTACCAAGCCGGCATCCTTTCCTGTGAAAATGACACAATCGGGCTCTAACCTCACCTTTGAGGGAAGTTTTGATACCAAGCTCACCTATTTCTCCATAGATCCTCCAACTGCCCTGATGGGTACGGTCAAAACAAGAGACGAAATCACCATTTCATTTAAATCAATATTTCAACCTTCAAAATAATTTTCCTCAATAATGAAAAAGCACATAATTGCCGCGATTGCTATAGTCGGATTATCATTTTCCGCTCTAGCCCAAGGACTTCAGAGAGACATGCAATTCTGGAGACCTTATGACCAAAGAGGTCTAAACATCTTCGAAACAGGAAAAGAAGATACCGTTGCCTACGAAGGCATGAGAGTAAGAATCGGTGGACACTTTGCCCAACAATGGCAAAATCTCAGCCATGAAAACACTGCAACGCCAGTATTGAATGCAAATAACGTGAACGTAAATGAACTTATTGACATTGGCGCAGGTACCAACTTAGCTACTGCTAACCTCAACATTGACGTAGCTTTGGCCGATGGTTTGAGATTAAACTTGACGACTTATCTTTCTTCAAGACACCACCCGGAAACTTGGGTAAAAGGTGGATTCCTCCAGGTGGACAAACTGACCTTCTTGAATATGGGTAATACAGATTGGTTTGACAAATACCTAACCGTCCGTGTCGGTCATATGGAAATCAACTATGGTGATGCGCACTTTAGAAGATCTGACAACGGTAATGCCATGTACAATCCTTTTGTAGGTAATTATATCATGGATGCATTTACAACAGAAGTAGGTGGCGAGGTTTTCTTCCAAAGTAACGGATGGTTGGCTATGGCCGCTATCACAGGGGGTGAAATCCAAGGTGGTGTCACCAATCCTGCAAACAGAAAACCAAACTTTATCGGTAAATTCGGTTATGACAAATACCTCACTGTCCGTGTTGGCCATATGGAGATCAACTATGGAGATGCGCACTTTAGAAGATCTGACAACGGTAATGCCATGTACAACCCTTTCATAGGTAATTATATCATGGATGTATTTACCACTGAGGTCGGTGGTGAAGTCTTCTTCCAAAGTAACGGATGGTTGGCGATGGTCGC
>NZ_JBGTCA010000212.1:0-15070 GCF_041749095.1 Aquiflexum sp.
ATGTTCCACCGGTTTATATCACTGATCTGAGAATATTTAATAAATCTGTGGATTTCAAAATCTCCGGTTCACCGTTGCAAAAACATATTGCCGTGACCGACACCCTCAATCTTTCTTACAAAGAAAATGTGCTTTCCTTTGATTTTATAGCCCTCAATTATACCAATGCTGAACAAAACCAATATGCCTATATTCTTGAAGGCTTTGAGAAAGACTGGAATTATGTAGGCTCACAACGCAATGCTACTTATACAAATTTAAATCCGGGAACATATACTTTTCGGGTCAAAGCCGCCAATAGCGATGGTGTATGGAACGAAGCCGGAACATCCATTGTCCTTGTCATCAAACCTCCCTTTTGGAAAACAGACTGGTTCTTTGTATTTACTGCATTTTTAATTACCGGGATATTGTCCTTGGCTTTCAACCTAAGGATGAGGTCCATGAGGCAACAAAAAAGACAGCTTGAACGGACGGTTGAAGAAAGGACCACCATGCTCAAGCATTCAAATGCTGAACTGACCAAACACATCAATGAAAAGGATAAGCTTCTTTCGATCATTGGCCATGACCTGAGAAATCCATTTGTCTCCATCATCGGGTATATGGAAATCCTCGAGGAGGAATTTGAAAATGACCACAATTCAGAACATTTAGAGAATATAAAATATCTTCTGAACGTATCACGCAATACCCATAACCTTTTGGAAAATCTCCTTCAATGGGCAAGCAAAAAAACAAAAGTTTATGAGGTAAAACCAGAAGTCATAGAAATGGAAAAATTAGTGGAGACTGCCATCCAAATGACCTCTTCCCAAGCGGTTTACAAAAAAATCACTTTGGAAAAACTCTGTCCGGACAACCTGTATATCCACGCTGACCGGAATATGATCTTGACGGTAATGCGGAACCTTATTTCCAATGCCATCAAATTTTCCCAGAAAAACTCCAGAATTGAAATCGAGGTCAGAGGAGACGAAGGTCATATCATCACCTCAGTCAGGGACCACGGAACCGGCATGGAGGAATCAATTCTGAACAAACTGTTTTCAAAATCCATAACCCAAAAATCCGGCACCATGGGAGAGTTCGGAACCGGCTTGGGCTTGGTGCTATGCCAGGAACTTATCCAAAAGCACCAGGGAAAAATCTGGGCAGAAAGCATTCCCGGCAAAGGAAGCATTTTTTATTTTTCCCTTACCAGGTATGAGATGGCTGAAATTGCAGTATGAGGTTTTCTATAGCGAGATCTGACTCTTCTTTTATTTAAGAGCTACCGTTTCTTTTTCTTCCTGATAAAATATCCGCCATAATTTTCCGGTTTTGGAATCCGAAACGATAAGGGTTCCATCAGGTGCCTGGGCCAAACCGGTAGGCCGGTGTTCTGCATCATCCGGAGCTTCAATGGTGGAAACGCCTGCAAATCCCTCCGCAAAAATCTCATGGCTTCCTTTCGGATTTCCGTTTTCAAAAGGAACAAAAGACACAAAATAGCCTTTTTGCTCTAAAGGAGCCCTGTTCCAGGAACCATGGAAAGCAACAAAAGCACCTCCCTTATATTTCTCCGGAAAATGATTCCCTGTGTAAAACAGCAGATCGTTAGGTGCAATATGCGCCGGGAAGGTCATTACAGGAGCTTGCGTGTTTTCACATCTTCCCACGGTTTCTCTATCACCCCCATATTCAGGAGTTAATATTCTTTTATCCTCTTCGAGATCATAGTAGCAGTAGGGCCATCCAAAATCTGCCCCGTCAGTGAGTCTGAACATTTCTTCAGCAGGCAATTCCGCATTGGCTTCTTCATCATACAGATCAGGGAATAAAGCGTTAAGCATGTCCCTTCCATGCTGTACTGCATAGACATGACCATCGATTGGATTAAATTCCAAAGCAACTGCATTCCTGATTCCGGTGGAAAACCTGTGTCCATCATTCATTTGGGTTTGACCTGTCTTTTCGGCATCAAAACGCCAAATTCCGCCATGCCGCTCAAGCAAAGGACAGGGATCCATTGCCGGAGATCCCCGGGTGCGGTCCTGTTCCTGACAGCCATTGGATGGTGCGCCCACATTTACATAAAGATAGCCCTTATCATCAAACGTAAAGGATTTGGCAGCATGTGAAGTCTGTTTGGGCAAACCGGAAACGATCGTGTCAGGGGAGGCGGAATTGTCAGGAAGCAGATTTCCATTGGAAAATGAATACCTAAAAACGACACTGTCATTGGAAGCATAAAGATACCCCTTGTAAAATGCCATGCCGGTACCCCCATAATCTCCGAAATATGTTTTTTCATCAGCCCTACCATCTCCATCCGTATCCCTGAGTGCTACAATCCCGCCTTCTGCGTGGCGCTCCCGCAATTTCACATATATATCACCTTGCTCGTTTACCGCAAGATGTCGGCCACGACCGATGTCCTCGGCAATAACGTAAGCCTTCATACCAGGTGCCAAGCTGAGGCCGCCCTGATCTTCATCCGCTGTAAGGTATGGGTTATCCTCTTCTTCACTTTCGGAAGCTCCCCCACAACCTGTTAAAAACAACCCAAATGTGAGCAATACCAAATAAATCAGTGACCGATAAGTTAGATTTTCCATGTTTAGAAAGGGTTTGTTTCGTTTTTGATAGTTGAAATCAAAATAAATTTTCACTGCCGAATAGATTCTATTCAAATAACACGATAATGAATGAAGGTTTAAATTAATCAATAATCGTATCCTACCCAAACCAACTCTTATTACCAGTCGAGGTTATTGATCTAAAAATTCATTTTCCGTTTGGATTTGGGAGTGTTTTTAATATCGCATTTTAATGGGTGATACGTCTGATTTAGAGAAAGCGTAGTTAATTTTTAGAAAACACATTTTCAACGACCGGATAAAAATCAGCAAAGGTTGTAATTTAGAAATCCTTTTTTAATCCGTAAATCCCGGTTTATACATATGCTCAAACCATTGGGCCAACCCTTCTGAATCTTTTAATCCAATCAACAAAACAGGTGCGATTAGATGAATTAGGGCAACTAGCGCAAATGGTAGCCATGGCCTATTGTGCTTGGCAATTAGGTAGATAAGAAATAATAGTATAAGGATGATAAATATATGACTGATCCAGAATTGAGATTCGAAATTAAACCAGAAGGTGCTTTCATCAATAAAAGGGTCAAGAACAAAGAAAGTGAACCGATCTGTAGCCGGGGATAATACCCAAAAAACAGTACTGATAAGCCAGGCGCTATGTAGGTCAATGTCTTTTCTATGAATGATGGACATGATTATTGAAAATAAAAATCCGGCTATATAGATGAAATCAGTCAACGATAAAGAATATCGGTATGGATAGATAAAAGAGTCTATTTCCGGGTCCAGGTCTTTGATATGACCTCCCACAACCGATAATGCGGATGCAGCGACAAAACCTGCCACAAGGAATCCAATGATACCAAAGGTCCTGTGAGACTTTATTTTTCCCTTTGTATATAGATAGGGCTGAATTATTAAGATGGTATACCAAACTGTGGCACTCATTCCATGTAAGTGCCAGTTTAAAGGAGTTTCGGTAAACCGGGACCAATAGGAATTATAAAACCCTATAATGGTAATCACAAAAGGTATGATCAACCAATAATGCAGGTATTGATAATGCGTGCGGTGCATCACGACATTTTCGTTTTGAGATGCTCTATTTTTCCTTTGCATTTTCTTCCACCTCTTTTAATATTTTATCCAGTTTTTCCCTAGAATACAGTTTGCCAGATGATATCACAGAATGGATCTTTTGCGTGCTACGGATATCCTCCTGTGGATTAGCGTCCAGTAGGATCAGATTGGCAATTTTTCCTTTCTCTACTGTGCCGATTTCTGCCGATCGATTAAGATAGAGTGCAGGATTTATGGTGGCTGTTTGGAGGGCTTCGAGCGGAGTAAATCCGGCTTCCACAAACAATTCCAGTTCATCGTGCAAGCTAAAACCGGGAATGAGATAAGGGTTTCCGATATCTGTACCCGCCAGAAATTTTGCTCCTGAATCCAATATAGGCTTCAGGAGTGACAATACGTTGTGATAATATTTTAGTGAAAGATCTATGTGCCAATCAGTATGGTTTATTAAATCCTCCGAAAATTCGCCCAAATCCGTGGGATTCTTCCAGATAGCATGCTCTTCTCCCGGAATATATTTCAACTTGTTGTCTTCAATAAATGCGGTACTATTTGAACCCCACATTCGTAAGTTTACCAGAGTTGGGCAAAACCAGGTATCTGATCTGCTAATGATTTCCTGAAATACAGAAATACGGGAAGTATCAAAATTGTCAATTATATAATCAATCCATTTAAACATATCGATCTGTCCTGTTGAATTTATAATCGATCTATCCCTATTGCGGATGAGTTGTTGAAGTTCCTCCGGATTTTTTACGAGATGCAACAATTTAATTAAAATTGGCACTGAAAACATCAAAAATCATCAGCTTTTTAATAATCGGTATTCAGCTAAATCCAATTCATTTAACCATCCGATGATGTTCCTTAGTTTGTGCGGGGTTTAAATTTTACAGTTATCTCTTTCCAATAGTTTCATTGTCCCTTCTTTTTAATTCACCAATGTGGATACTGATTCCAGGTCCGTAATTTTCAAAAACTGAAATAGTAACAGCACCATCTTTATCTTCTTGAAGATCATAGGTAAATTCAGTTGCTACCGGATCCCAGGATAGCTGAACCCATTTTCCATTTTCTATTTTGACCATTTTGTATTTATTGTGATACTTCTTATTGGTTGGAAATTCAATCCACACTTGGTCTTTTTCGGCGGAGATCCTTATTTCAATAGGATCATCTAAATAAAAATTTCCATTTGGAATAAAAAGATATTCACCGACCATTTTTTCAATTTCTCCTTGGTGGGGTGTTTGTTTACTGATTCGGCCGCTGATAAAATCATCCTCACCTTTTTCAGGAGAAATTTCTAAAATCTCGGATATCTTGTGTGCAATAGAACGCTGATAATCTGCTTGATTTGTTAAAACTATAATGCTAATGTCATTATCTAGGAATCGAAGGAATTCTGTTCCGGCAACTCCCGGGTGGTAGATTATTTTTTCACCGTTTATGGATTGGGCATTCCAACCAAAACCATAATTTGCATTATTCCCATCATTCAATGAATGGGGTGTCCACATTGATCTTTTGCTTTCAGGAGTCAGCAAGTCACCAAGTAGGGTTTTTTCCCAATTGATCATATCATCAATGCTGGCATATACACCACCTGCTGCATTGATTTCTGTATCCAGGAGTCTCCAGTAGTTACGGTCAGGAATGATCAGTCCATCTTTTTTGGCATATCCCGTCACCTGATTTGGATGAATTTCAAAATGGTCCATCAGGTATGCCGTATTCATTCCGGAAGGATCAAAGATCCTTTTTTGCATAAATTCTTTAAAAGACATTCCACTTATCTTGTGTATAAGGTATCCTAATAAAAATATTCCTTCATCACTGTACAGGAAATCAGTTCCTGGCTGAAAAGCCAAAGAATCTTTTTTAGCATAATTAAACATTTCTTCTGCACTATAGGTGCCTTTTACCGATCTTTCACCTCGTTCGGAACCTTTTCCGCTTTCTGGCAGACCTGAAGTATGTGTCATAAGATGTCGGATGGTTATATCCTGCCAATGATCGGGAGTATCAGGTAAATATTCGTTGATCTTATCATCAATATCAATAATACCATCTTGCGCCAGCAGCATAATTGCTGTGCAGGTAATATGCTTTGAAATAGAAGCAATCCAGAAAACAGAAGAATCTGATACGGGTACATTATACTCAATGCTTGCCAGTCCATACGTTTTTTTCTTTTGCACTTCACCATTATGTGTAATGGCTAAAGCAAGTCCCGGGATTTTTTGATCTTCCATAATGTATTGGATGTAGGAATCAATCTCTTTTGATTTCTCTTCAGAAATTGTCTTTTCGAGATCATAATAAGAATGGATAGGAAATCCTAGTGTACTTTGGGAAATGGGGAAAAATTGATTTACGGTGATTGGTGAAGTGGCTGGTAAATAGGTTTTAATCTCTTTTTCCACCACAATTCCCTCAGTGGTAGCCATTACATATCCATGTTGTGCATATAAAGAGCAGAATGCAAACAAAAAAAAGAATGGGATTATCAATATTTTCATTTTTACTTGAAAATTTGGTTCCTTATAAAAATAAGCACTTAAATCTTAAAAAACATCCTCATTATGGATACTTACAGTTTAAAGAAAATAAGGTAAAAATAATACCGCTCTACTATTTAAGCTTTCTTGGTTTTATGTTTAAAGAATGGATATATCACCAATAACTGAAAATAGCCGAAGGGTCACATGACTCAGAAATCCAATTTCAAATTCCCCCCCTTCCTAAATTTTGTCAAATCAAATTCCGGCATTTGCTTTCCTTGAAAATATTGTTTTTTGGATTGTCGGTAAAGTTGTTGGATCATTTCCGCCATGACTCCGCTACCCTTCATTCTCCGCCCGAATTGGTTGTCCCTTACACTGCCTCCATGTAATGCTTCAATCTGATTCCAGACTTTGTTGAAGCGATCAGGAAAATTTTTCCTCAACCAATCCTCAAAAATTTCTCCTATCCGGCCGTTGAGTCTGACGACAGTCATTCCCGCTGAAAGAGCCCCGTGTTCGGCTGCCGCTTTGAGTACATTGGGGATTTCCTGATCATTCAGCCCGGGAATAATGGGCGCATTCATCACGGCCACAGGAATACCGGCACTGCTTAGTTTGGCTATTGTCTCCAACCGCTTGGTGGCTGAGACAGTACGTGGCTCCATTTTTCGTCGCAATGTCTCATCAAGCGTGGTAATAGAAATATATACCTGCACCAGATTGTCTGCTGCCAGGTCCTTCAAAAGGTCAAGATCCCTTAAAATCAGACTGTTTTTGGTGATCAAGCCGACAGGGTGACGGTACTTGGCAAATACCTGAAGCAGTCCCCTTGTGATTTTCATGTCTTTTTCCAATGGTTGATAGCAATCCGTATTTCCCGAGAGGGAGATCGGGGCAACCTTCCAGTTGGGACTGAGTAGTTTTTTCTCTAACAATTTGGGAGCATTCGGTTTGGCCATCAGCTTCGTTTCAAAATCCAATCCGGCACTGAAGCCATAATACTCATGGGAATTGCGTGCATAACAGTAGATACATCCATGCTCGCATCCCTGATAAGGGTTGAGAGAAAAGCTCATGCCTACATCCGGGCTTTCTACCTTGTTAACAATGTTCTTGGGACGGTCAATTAGGACAGTGGTCTTGGGATGCTGAATTAAAGGTTCATCCAAGCCCTCCAAATGCTCGGCCACCACCCTTCTTTCCAAAAAGCGGTTTCCAGTTTGGGTCTGTGCCCCTCTTCCTTTCAAATAATTATCTTCCATGCCAATATCCTTGGCATTCCAGTCTATCTAAGTATAAGACAAAAAAAATAGCTGCCCAAAGAGGGACAGCTATTTCTATTCAAATATTTGAATTTACTCTACGTTACAAGTTACCAGTCAAATCAAAGGGACTAAAGGTTAAATACTTCAATGCCCGTTACATCTGTCATCGGTCATCGGTCATCGGTCATCGGTCTTTCTTTCCATTTGAACAAGGATTAAACCTTACTGGCAAGAATGCGAGGAACTATATGTTGAATAATTTATAATCAAACCAAATCAAATCGATCCAAATTCATCACTTTGTTCCAAGCGGCAACAAAGTCCTTTACAAACTTATCTTTACCATCTGCACATCCATAGACTTCGGAGATTGCCCTCAATTCGGAATTGGAACCAAAGATCAAGTCAACTCGCGTAGCACTCCATTTTGGTTCTCCGGTTACCCTATCACTTCCTACGAATACATGCTGAGTATCAGAAGTTGCCCTCCAGGTTGTTCTCATGTCCAATAGATTCAAGAAGAAGTCATTGGATAAAGTTTCTGGATTTTGAGTGAATACACCATGCTTGGATTTATCAAAGTTGGCGTTCAATACACGAAGACCACCTACTAAAACAGTCATTTCAGGTGCTGTCAGATTCAAAAGTTGCGCTTTGTCCACCAACATTTCTTCAGCACTTGCCATATTTTTGGCATTGAAGTAATTGCGGAATCCATCAGCCTTAGGCTCTAAAAATGCAAAAGAATCAATCTCAGTATCTTCCTGAGAAGCATCCATTCTTCCGGGAGTAAATGGAACTGAAAGTTCAAATCCGGCATTTTTCGCAGCTTTTTCTATTGCTGCGCAACCACCTAATACAATCAAGTCTGCAAGGGATACTTTCTTGTTACTTGACTGGGTACTGTTAAATTCCTCCTGAATACTTCCAAGCGTTCCAAGCACTTTTGAAAGTTGTGCAGGATTGTTGGCTTCCCAATTTTTCATTGGGTTAAGACGGATATGTGCACCATTGGCACCACCACGCTTATCAGAACCGCGGAAAGTAGAAGCAGAAGCCCAGGCAGTTGAAACCCATTCAGAAACTGTAAGTCCGGCAGCTAAAATGTTGGCTTTCAAACCTGCAATATCATTGCCATCTACCAACTCATGGTTTACCGCAGGAATCGGATCTTGCCAGATCAGATCTTCAGCAGGAACTTCTGGACCTAGATAGCGTGTTTTTGGTCCCATATCACGATGGGTCAGTTTGAACCATGCTTTAGCAAAGGCATCGGCAAACTCCTCTGGATTTTCGTAGAAATGTCTGGAAACTTTTTCATAAGCCGCATCCACTTTCAAGGCCAAATCAGTGGTCAGCATGAAAGGTTTGTGGAATTTACCTTCAATGTGGGCATCAGGAATGATGGCATCTACATTTTTGGCTTCCCATTGATGGGCACCGGCAGGGCTTTTGACCAATTCCCATTCGAATTCAAATAGGTACTTGAAGTAATCATGACCCCATTTAGTCGGAGTCGATGTCCAAGCACCTTCCAGTCCAGAGGTGATGGTGTCAGCGCCTTTACCGCTTCCAAAAGAGTTTTTCCATCCCATACCCATATCTTCAATACTGGCACCTTCTGGCTCAGGACCTACATATTGTAATGGATCAGCTGCACCGTGTGTTTTACCGAAGGTATGCCCACCGGCGATCAAGGCAACTGTTTCATAATCGTTCATAGCCATTCGGCCAAATGTCTCCCGGATATCATGTGCTGCGCCTTCAGGATTTGGTTGACCTTGTGGCCCCTCAGGATTGACATAGATAAGGCCCATGTGAGAAGCACCAAGAGGTTGCTCCAGTTCCCGTTGTCCGCTATATCTTTTTTCATCTCCCATCCATTCTCCTTCAGATCCCCAATAAACATCCTCAGCAGGTTCCCATACATCGGCACGTCCTCCTGCAAAACCGTAGGTTTTAAAACCCATGGTTTCAAGCGCTACATTACCGGTCAGGATCAATAAATCCGCCCATGAGAGTTTCTTTCCATATTTCTGTTTGATAGGCCAAAGCAGCAAACGCGCCTTATCCAGGTTAGCATTATCCGGCCAGCTGTTTAGAGGCGCAAAGCGTTGCGTTCCGAATCCTCCTCCGCCACGTCCATCCTGAACACGATAAGTACCGGCACTGTGCCATGCCATTCGGATCATAAAAGGACCGTAATGACCGTAATC
This sequence comes from Aquiflexum sp., assembly GCF_041749095.1. Taxonomy (GTDB): domain Bacteria; phylum Bacteroidota; class Bacteroidia; order Cytophagales; family Cyclobacteriaceae; genus Aquiflexum. Next base: position 9,654 of record NZ_JBGTCA010000212.1, read on the forward strand.
TGCAGGCCACCATTCTTGGGAAGTTTGAAGTGCATCGGCAATATCTTGTTTTACCTCGGATAAGTTCAAAGACTTGAACTCCTCAGCATAGTTGAACTCCTCGCCCATAGGGTTGGATAGGGTAGAATGTTGACGCAGAATATTCAGCTTCAGTTGATTTGGCCACCAGTCGCGGTTCCTAGGTCCAGAACCGGCTGCTTGAGAGAGTTGACCGTTGTGGAAGGGACACTTACTGATGTCACCTTCATTTGTATTAAAAGAATTCATAGTATTATTGGTTATTTATATTTTGAATTTATAATGGCTAAGTTAGCAAAGATTTTTCTTATATAATTAGATTTTTCATAGATAAAATCTATGACTGTTTTTCAGTTTTGGTGAATGATTAACATACAAAAATATGGTCATATAAAAAAGGCATTTTTGATTCCCAATCAGTTAGGATAGGATTGTAATCTGAATTATTGCACGATTTTTCAAAATATTTCTGTACATTTCCTATTACCTATCTAACATCCACCTTCTTTAAATCAAACCTTATGACGCCAAAAGCACAAGAAGTAGCCGTAAAGAGAAAAAAAATCATGTTGTTTTTTGGGTTGGTCATTATTCTTACTTTGGCTTTTGCCATTAAGAAAATCTATTTTAAACCTTCCGCAATTGATAAAAAAGTGGAAACCCTTTCCTTTATAATGAAAACAAACTGCCCGATTTTAGTAAATCACGATGTTTGAAAAGATGGCACTTCAGTTACGCAGCTAAAGAAATTTCAATATATTTTATCTTTGTTTTTGATAACACCTTAACCTAAAAGGATTATCAATTTTTGATATTATTTTTCACTACATTTCGTTGAAATCCAAACCCTGATTCTATGAAGCTTATAATTGCCATGGCATTTATCATCGCCGCCTGTTCCAACAATGAAAGTTTGGATTTAAACTATGGAGGGAATTCTGAAGGCGCTATGGAAACCAATGACATGGTTTCAGTTCCATTTGCCAAACAATCCTCTCCAACTTCCGAACCGGAACTTTATTCCCCGGATATCAGCCTAAAATTGATCCGCTCCGGAGGCATCAATTTCCAATCAGAAACACTGGAAAAAGATTACGAACAGATCAAAGGCATGTTAGGGAGTTTTAATGCCTATCTGGAAAATGAAAATCAAAACAACGACAATTACCGAAAAAGTTATAACCTCAGCATCCGCGTTCCCTCAGAAAAGTATGACAGCCTACTAAATGCCATTTCCAAAATTGCCTACAGGGTTGAAAGCAAATACTCGAATGTGGATGATGTGACCGAAAGATATTACGATCTTCAAAGCCGTATCGAAAACAAAAAAGAACTGGAAAAACGCTATAGGGAGATTTTATCCAAAGCGAACCAAATCAAAGATATCCTCGAAATAGAGAGGAACCTCAACGAAGTGAGATCTGACATAGAGATGATGGAGGGACAGTTCAACTACCTCAGCAAGCAGATCAAATTCAGTTCACTCCAAGTACAGTTTTACGAAGAATTGCCCTATGAACTGAACACCCCCAAGAAAAAAGGATTCTGGGTAAGGATTTTCAATGCCTTGGACAATGGCTGGCAGTTGTTCCTGTCAGTCTTGGTAGGATTGGTAACTATTTGGCCATTGTTCCTTGCCGGGGGCATTATTTTTATTTTGGTTATGACTTTGCGGAAAAGGAACGGATAGTTTAAATGAAAAGGATACACCTCTTTGAGTTTGAAGACTTAGCTTGGTTTCCTGATTGGATAAGGGTATTGATGACTAGGTACATCATGACTTTTCATAAAATATTGGGAACGGCAAACTTACTTTTTCCATTGGTTGAAAAAGGTCTCAAACATACTGCTTACAAGGTGATATTGGATCTTTGTTCAGGGAGTGGAGGACCTATGATCGATGTAACCCAAAGTTTGAAAAAATCACAGGAATATGAAGATCTGAAACTCATCCTAAGCGACCTATATCCTAACCTATCAGCAGCAGATCATTTCAATAATGTTGAAAATCCGCATATTGAATACATCACAACTCCATTGGATGCTTCAAACGTAAGCAAAGACCTTAAAGCACTTCGCACAATGGTAAGTAGTTTGCACCACATGAAGCCTATTGTTGCAAGGCAAATCCTTCAAAATGCAAAAGAATCCAATCAACCGATTTTGATATTTGAAATCAGTGATAATGGCCACCCGATTTTTCTATGGTGGCTGGCCATTCCTTTTGCTTTTATCACCACACTATTTGTTACACCAATGGTCAGGCCGATGACCTGGCAGCAATTGGTGTTTACTTATCTGATTCCCATACTTCCTCTATTTATAGCATGGGACGGGGCAGTATCCAATGCCCGGACCTATACTTTGGAGGACATGGACATTTTGATCCAAGGGCTTTCTGATGAAAATTACCAGTGGGAAAAAGGAAAAATCAAAGGAAAAGGAGGAAACAAAGTTTATCTCTTGGGTAAGCCTGCCCCAATCTAAAATCATCAATCTAAAATCAATCCTCCCACGACCTTTTCATTTTCATCTATTTTGTGGAAATGAATCCTTCTAACTATAAACTTTCCCCCTTCATACTTCATCCTTTTTCCTTCATCCTTCATCCCCCAAATTTCAAATCTAAAATCTAAAATCTAAATTCACCCCCCCTACTCTACCACTATCCTAGGAATATCCTGTGGCAAACGGGTCAGCAGTTCATAATTGATTTGTTGGGTGGATTCCCCGAAAGAGGCTATGGTGATTTCATTTTCTTCTTGTTTTCCAATGATTACTACTTCATCGCCTTTTTGAACTCCTTCCAGATCTGTAATATCCGCCGCGATGCTGTTCATGGTTACAGTACCTACTACAGAAACGATTTTTCCACCGATCAGTAATTTTCCTTGATTACTTAACATCCTGCTGTAACCATGTCCATAGCCAATCGGTACCAATGCGATGGTCATATCCCGAGGTGCCATGTAACTGGATCCATATCCGATAAACTCTCCCATTTTAACCTTTTTGGAATTCATGATGCTGCTTTTCCATGAGATCAGCCTTTTTAAAGGGTTTTTGTTATTGGCAGGCAATGATTGGAAGCGGTACATATAAGTTTCCTGTGTGGGCCAAAAACCATAGGAAGCAATGCCCAACCTGACCAAATCCATTTTGGTCTCAGGATAAAGAAGCGTTGCCGCAGAACAGGCAGAATGGTATTTCTCAAATTCCAGGTCTTTTCTTTCAAACCACAATTTGATTTTTTTGTACAGTTTGATCTGCTTCCTTACCCGCACATAATTATTGATGCTTTCTGCCCCGGCATAATGGGTACAAAGGCCCCGGAGTTCAAGATGCCCAATATTTTCTCTCAATTGCTTTGCCAGCCATTCCAGTTCATCCCCATCAAAACCGGTACGGTGAAATCCAGTTTCCACTTCGATATGGATTCTGGCTTTGATACCTGTCTTTTTGGCTGCTAAGATGGCTGCTTCAAGCCTGTCAAACTCAAAAATATAGAAACTGATACCCTTCTTGATGATTTCTTCCAAATCTTCATTGTCCAGCATTCCCATGATCATTACCTGACTTCCTTCTTTGCTGACCTCATGCACCCGAAGGGCTTCATCGGCACTGAATGTGCTAAAATGTCGGATACCGTTTTCTTCTGCGATCGGGACAATGTTTTCTATGCCATGTCCGTAGGCATTGCCTTTGACAACAACGGATATTTCTGTTTTTGGTCCGATATCAGATCTTAAAAATTCAATGTTTTGTTGGTAAGCGGATTTACTGATTTCGATGTAGGAGGTATGCTGCATATCGGCAAAAGTACAAATTTTTAACCAAGGTCTAAAAAGGGGTCTTTGAGAAGTTAAGGGAGAACCAATTCCCTCACATTCAAAAGATTCTCCATGACGGTCAAAATAAACTGACATTTCATCGGACATTACGCAAAACGTCATCACTCAACCCTGAGAAAGTTTAAAATTTATTTTAAAATTTACTGATCGCTTAACTTCTCTATTAATTTTGATGTATCATTTCAAAACCACCTTATGAGATTATTTATTATACCGTTTCTGCTGCTCTTTGCCTGCCAAGGTCCAAAAGCTGATCCTCCGGCTCCTGTGTATCCCATTCCATCAGAGCGGCAATTTGCCTGGCACGAACTTGAATACTACGGTTTTGTCCATTTCAATATGAATACCTTTTCGGATATGGAATGGGGAATGGGTAATGAAAGTCCTTCCCAATTTTATCCCACCGAATTGGATACCCGACAATGGGCCAAAGTAGCCAAAGATGCAGGGATGAAAGGAATTATTATTACGGCCAAACACCATGATGGATTTTGTCTTTGGCCTTCAGCCTATACCGAGCATTCTGTAAAAAATTCTCCTTGGAAAAATGGAGAAGGGGATTTGATCAAAGAATTGGCAGAAGCTTGTACGTAATATGATTTGAAATTCGGAATCTACTATTCCCCTTGGGACCGCAACCACGCCGATTATGGTAAGCCGGAATACATCACCTACATGCGGAACCAACTTACAGAATTGTTGACCAATTATGGGGAGATTTTTGAAGTCTGGTTTGATGGGGCCAATGGAGGCGATGGATATTATGGCGGCGCCAATAAAACCCGGAAAGTGGATAAATAATCCTATTACGATTGGGAAAATACTTTTGCTTTGGTCAGGGAACTGCAGCCCAATGCGGTCATTTTCGGAGATGCGGGTCCTGACGTCCGATGGGTTGGAAATGAACATGGATTTGCCTATGAAACCACTTGGTCCAATTTACTTCGGGATTCGGTTTATGCCGGGATGCCGGAATATTCCGATTTGTATGCCACGGGTCAGGAAAACGGGACGCATTGGGTTCCTGCGGAGGCAGATGTATCCATCAGACCAGGTTGGTACTACTATGCCTATGAGGATCACAAAGTCAAAACTTTGCCTCAGCTTTTGGATATTTACTATAAAAGTATTGGTCAGAACAGTTCATTGTTGATCAATTTCCCTGTGGACAGACGTGGATTGATACACGAAAAAGATGCTGAGCAGATCATCAAATTATCAAAAAAAATTCAAGAGGATTTTGCAGATAACCTGATCAAAAAAGCAAAACTATCTGCCAGCAATTCAAGGGGAAGGTATTTTGGAATCGATCAATTGGCTGATGGAAATAAAGAAACCTATTGGGCAGCGGAAGATGGAGTTATACAAAATGAAATCCTGATTAAATTGCCTCAAGTCACTTCCATCAACCGCTTTATGGCACAGGAATACTATCCTCTTGGCCAAAGGATCAAAGCCTTTACTTTGGAAGCCAAAACAGAAAACGGTTGGGAGTTGATCGCAGAAGGAACTACAGTAGGTGTGAAAAGAATACTTCGATTTGCCGAT
>NZ_JBGTCA010000213.1:0-17150 GCF_041749095.1 Aquiflexum sp.
ATTTTAGATCTTCAATTTTTGCCCATCGTTTGGCTACCAAGGAAGAATGGAGAAAGAGGTTGTATGGCACGACCGTTGTTCCGATCAATGCCACGATGGTTAGGATATTGGAGGAATCAATGCCGGGAATGAATCCATTAATAATGGAAATGAAAGAAGGCCTGACCCAAATGGCACTGACCAGAAATGCCACACTCATCAGAATTACCAATACGGTCAAAAATCCGGTTATTTTCGAATAACTTCCACTCATCAAAAGCCCTAATGCGATCAGGCCTATGAACATTTTCAGTAAGTTAAGCTCCAATTGACCTAAAGTCAAAACTGGGAGATTTACCAATAAATCGGCACCCATAGCGCCACCGGTGATATTTCCCGCTTCATAGGCAGCATTCCCCAGAACGATTGCCATAAGTATCAATAAAAGCGAAAAGTATCGGAGCAGTCCTTTATTTAATGTTTGGGAAATGACCGCAGCCAATCCCTTTTGGGTAACCAATCCGATCCTGGCTGCCATTTCCTGCAGTACGATGGTGGCAATAATGGAAAGCGACAAAGACCACAGCAAATCATAACCGAATTTAACACCCGCCAAAGTACATACCGTCACTGTTCCCGGACCGATAAATGCCGCAGCTACCAAAGGGCCAGGGCCTATATATTTTTTCCAGTCAGATATCATGGAGCCTGTTGAAGGGCATAAATGGCAAAGCTTCCCAACCAATGTGTTCCCTCATAATTATCATCCACAATGGATGGCAGGGAATATTCAATATGCTCATTGGCAATTTTCATCAAATGGCCATATTCAACTGGAAAATCTTTGATCAGTCCATACATTACCCAGGCCCTGCTGAAATTCAATCCATCCAAATGTACCAATTTGCCATCAGTTCTATCGCTGACTTTTCCGGGTTCAAGACTGAAATTATTATTGGACAATTCGGGCATAAAAGAGGCGAGCCACGATTTGAAACCATCTTTATCCAGTACTTTTCTCATGATATCCAACTCCTGAAAACATGGAGATAGAAAATCAAATCCACTTGGTTCCCATTCCAAAGGACAATCAGTATCCTTCTCAAACCAATCCAAAGCCCTTGTTTTGATCATGCTTTTCAATTCTGAATTATCAAAGGTATTTGCATAATCATAAGCTAAGGACAGGCCAAATGCAATATTGGAATGCTCCCCAACCCTGATCGGGTAAATCAGTTTGGGCAAAAACTCAAGGTATTTCTCTACCATCAAATCAGTCAAGGGTTGCAGGTTCTTTTCCAGTTCCCTTGCCAAAGGATCTTCCCAAAGGTGGATTTCCTCCGCCAGTTTCAATACCCAGGCCCAGCCGTATGTCCTTTCAAAACTTGAATTTTGACGTATAAAAAAATAATCTACCTCTGTTTGAATATTGGATTCACTAAGGTTTTCACGGAGCTTTTGTCTGATTTCAGCAGCATTTTCCAACTCGGGAAACTGACGCAACAGACTGACCAACATCCAATGCCCATGTACACTTGAATGCCAGTCAAAACATCCGTAAAATGCAGGATGCAGTGCTTTAGGGCCTTTCAGGTAAGTTTCATTTTCAAGGGTTTGGTTGAGTTTGTTTGGATATTCCACTTGCATGCAATGTAAGGGAAGCTTGGCCAAACGGTTTGCTTCCTCAATGCTGAGTCTTATGGGCGATTCAATTTCTTTACCGTTCATTTCGCAGGCCATTATGATTGGGATGACCATGAGACAGTATATCCAGTTTTTTGTCATATTAAATTCATTTGATCTCAATATAAGGATATTGTACAAACAGACTAATACTTGTTTTATTTTCTAAATTCTTATCTTTCAAAACCGGTTTCTTATTTCCTGAAATGAAGAAAATATTCCTTAATACTTTACTCGTTATCCTTTCTGTATTTCTATTGATCCTAGTGTTGTTATTGGGCAGCTATAGAGGAGACCTACCATTGGAAAGACTTACTGCGACCTATACCGATGAAAACTCCTATTTTCTGAAGGTGGATGGGATCAATGTGCATGTCAAAGTAAAGGGCTCCGGTGAGCCGATATTTTTGATCCATGGCAGTTTTTCGTCTTTGCATACCTGGGAAGAATGGGAAAAGGAACTCAGCCCGTTTTTTATGACCATATCGATGGATCTACCTGGACATGGATTGACGGGACCTGATGCCCTGAAGCGATATGGAATGACGGATTATGCAGACCTGATCTTCGGGATCGCAGATCAATTGGGTTTGAAGGAATTTCATGTTGCCGGTAATAGCATGGGCGGAGGTGTGGCATTGATCATGGCCTCGGAACAACCTCAGAGGATATTGAGCCTCAATCTCATCGATGCCGCAGGCGCACCTCCAAAAACAGTGACCGATACCACCAATTCAAAATCATCCAATTCAGGGGCATTTATTTTCAAGGTGGCACAAAATCCCGTTTTCAACAAGTTGCTGTTAAAATGCACCCCGAAAACAATCTTCAAACTCAACTTGAAACAGGTGTTTTATGATTCCGGCAAAATCACGGATAAAATGGTCTCAAGATATTATCACATGCTCAGGAGAGAAGGAAACAGGAAAGCCACATTGGACCGGCTTACTGTCAGAAGACCGTATAAGGTTGATTTTAATAAACTGAACATGCCTGTTCTGATCATGTGGGGTGCGCATGACAATTGGATTCCTTTGGACAATGGTGAGAGGTTGGCTGAAGCCATTCCCGGATCAAAGCTCAAAGTTTTTGAAAATGCAGGACATGTTCCGATGGAAGAAATTCCGACTGATACTGTCACAGAATATCTGGCATTTCTGGGGATTAAAGTGGATATGGATTACCTTTCCGCTCCCAAATTCTTCAGCCATGTACAGTGAGTCTTTATTGATTCTTTTACTTCTCCTTCAATTTTTACTGATATTATTCCTGGTTTTTCAAAGCCGGAGGAAAGACAATTCCCAAGAAGAAAGGGAAAAGGAACTGTTGACTTTAAAAACCGAAATCGGTCAACAGATGCAGGCCAATAGAACTGAAATACAATCAGGACTTTTGCAGCAGTTTGGTTTGTTGTTCGATTCCCTACGTGCCAATTCAAAAGAACAGTCAGAGGTTTTGAAAGATTTTGGAAAGCTTTTCCGTGAGAATGTCAAGGAATTTAATGATCTGCAGCGGGAAAAATTCCAGGATTTGATTTTCAAGCAGGAACGCATGTTGGCCTCTACAGAAGAGCGCTTGGACAAAATGCGGGAGACCGTAGATGAGAAGCTGCAAAAGACATTGGAAGCAAGGCTTGGTCAATCCTTTGAACTGGTCAGCAAACAGCTTCTGGCAGTTCAGAAAGGATTGGGAGAAATGCAACATTTGGCCACAGGGGTAGGGGATCTGAAGAGGGTATTGAGCAACGTGAAAAGCAGGGGAGTGTTAGGAGAATATCAATTGCAGGGAATATTGGAAAATGTGCTTTCTCCGGATCAGTATGCTTTTAATGTGGCTGTAAAAAGCGGTAACTCCGAAAGGGTGGAGTTTGCCATCAAGATGCCCGGCAGTCATGAGGATGGACCGGTTTATCTTCCTATAGATGCCAAGTTTCCCCAGGAGACTTACTACAGATTGTTGGATGCTTATGATGTGGGGGACAAGGTTTTGATTGAATTGGCAAGACAGGAACTGTTCAAAGCCATCAAAAAAGCTGCGATGGATATCAGCCAAAAATACCTGCATCCACCGCATACCACGGATTTTGCACTTTTATTTTTACCTATGGAAAGCCTATATGCTGAGATTGTTAGAGATCCTGCCCTGGCGCAATCCTTACAAAGGGATTACAAGATCGTCATCACAGGCCCAACTACTTTGGCTGCGATGCTCAACAGCCTGCAAATGGGATTCAGGACATTGGCCATCCAACAAAGGAGTTCGGAAGTATGGAAAGTTTTGGGTGCTGTCAAAAGTGAGTTTTCCAAATTCGGCGATCTCATCAGCAAAGCCCAAAAGAAAATCTCAGAAGCACATAATGACCTTGACCATTTGGTGGGCACAAGGACAAGGGTAATCCAAAGGAAACTCAAAGAAGTAGAGGAACTGCCTGAGGAAGAGGGCAAAAAACTGTTGGAGTGATTGGGATGGGTTGGCCTGATTCTTTAGCTTTGTGGAAGTGGTTCTAATTATGCTCAAATACAATTTTTCCTTTTTCTTTCTGATTTTACCTTTGGTTGGCTATTCCCAAATGACCTATGAAGTGGAAGCTGATGTAAGGGAAAACTCCATAGTGATCAATAAAGTGGCCATGGAGATGATAGATGACGAAAACTATGAAAAGGCTGCCAACCTGATGGAAATGGTCATTCAGGATGACCCTACTTTTCATCCGGCCTATTTGAATTTTTACAGGGCAGGAGGTCAGGTTGATTCCAAAAAGGAAAAAGTAATCCAAACACTCAGGGAAGGACTGAAGATCTTTGAAGAAGATGATGAGATGTCCTATTATTTGGGAAATATTCTCCAAAGGGAAAATAGGATTCAGGAAGCCATTAAAGCCTATTCTGATGCGATTGCCTATAGCAAAATAAATGGAGAAGATTATCCATTGGTTTGGGCCTATCATTTTAACAGGGGCAACTGTTTCCTCAAATCCAATCAGTTTAAAAAAGCAATTCCTGATTATACTTACGCATTGAACTTAAGCCCTGACAATCCTGACATTCTGACCAATAGGGGATTTTGTTATTATAAAACCGACCGGAAACCGGAGGCATGTTTGGATTGGAATGAAGCTGTCAGGTTTGGTAACAAAACCACCAACAAGTATCTCCAGTCTTTTTGCAGATAAACCTTTGTCAATTAAGTAAGAGAGACAAGTCCAAAAAGTTATGAACTTGCCTTTTCTAATTATCCATTCTAATATAATATTCAAAGCCTCAATTTTAACCCACCATTGATGACAAATCCGTCCAATGGGGCATAAATTTCACGGAATTCCGGATTATTGACCGATCCGGTAAAGATGCTGTCAAAGCGGGTTTGCCGGGCATCAAGAAAGTTTTCAAAGTTGATGAAGATGGAAACCCTATCCCAGATTTTTTCTGCCATAAAACCAATTAACCAGTATGATTGTCCAATGCTACCATCGCCGAGTTTCTGTTGGCTGAAATAATAGGATTCCCAACCTACCTTCCAATTATCATGCACCTCGTAGAACAATACTGAATTTATCCTATGCTTCGGTGTCAGTGGATGGGGCCTGCTAATATTTTTTTCCACAATCCGCGCATCTGTGAAGGAATAACCCAATAACCATTTGAATTCCCTCCATTCCCATTTCAGGTTGGTTTCCACGCCCCGGGTATCAGCAAACCCATCAATATTCGCTAATTGGTATATAAGTCCCGCCGGTGGGCTCAGAAACAACGGTCTGACCAGATAGGTGTAAAAGAATAAATGGTTGAAGCTAAATATTACCTCATCATGAAATAATCCTGTTGTGAAATTCACATCCCAATTTAGGCCGTAGGACCTTTCCAGTACATTTACCTCAGGGCTGATGGGTGCAACATTCTGATATTGTAATCTTTCTGTCTCTTCTGTAAATATTGTTGGGGTTTTGTATCCCAATCCTCCACCAAACCGGCTGGAAATCTTTTGGTTGGCCTTCCACAATAGAGCAATCCTTGGCAAGATTGCCCATCCGTAGTCAGGAATAAGATCAGTTCTCAGACCTGTCTCCAAAATCCATTTGGGCTGTATGATCCAGGTGTTTTGGGCAAATACACCAAGGGTTTGCTGTGAATAACTCCTGTCCAAAACCCGGTCCTCATCATTAAAGGATTCTGTATATACATTTCCTCCAAAAACCCAATCAATTTCGGACCGGTTGACCTGATAATTGAATTCGGAAAAACTTGACCATTGGGTACCTTTAAAGCCGTGGGTATTGGTACTCAGTTGTCGGTCAAAGAAATTCACCGCATTTTTGAATTCAAGCTTGCGGTTATCATTCAATTGGTGATTGATGGACAATTGGGAATTTATCCGGAAACTCTCGTTGTGTTCAAAAAATGAATTTGGTCCTGTATCCCTGTTTTTTAACAAGGCCATATTTCCGCCTTTCCTGTCCTCGTAATTTATATTTATACCAAAATCTGCTGTTGTTCTGCTGTCAGGGTAATAAAACAACCTTGGATTGAAGGTGTACCGTTGGAATTTTGGAATGGCAGATAGTCCGATGTCAGCAGGGTCATAAGGACGGTTGGCATTATATGCTGCAAAGAGCGTGGTGCCCCATTCTTCCTTTCTTTTTCCATGGAAAGCAGAAAAATCCAGCCCACCGGCACTCGTTCCATTGATCAGGAAACCGGTTTCGCCCTCCGTTGTGGGAGTTTTGGATATCAGATTTACCAATCCCGCAATTGCCCCTCCACCATAAAGGGTTGATGCAGATCCTTTTAATACTTCTACCTGTTTTAGGTCCAAGGGTGGAATCTGCAAAAGAGAAAGCCCCGAAGCTGCTCCTGAATATAAAGGGAACCCATCTTTCAGCAATTGGGTATACCGGCCATCCAATCCCTGAATCCGGATACTGGCATTTGCTGAAGTTGGGGAAGTGATCTGAACCATGATTCCCGTGCTTTCACTGAGCAAAAGCCTGATGTCCCCGGGTTTCATATTCGCTTTTTCATCAAGCTCCTCTCCGGCAATAAATTCAATTCTTGTTGGGATATCTGCAATTGTTCGGGATGTTCTGGTCGAATTGACTGTGACAGTTTCCATTTCCTGGTGGGAATCATGCAATGCAACTACAATGTAGTCTTCAGGGGTATCCAGTGGGAGACTGATTTTCACTTTTTTGCTTTCAAAGCCCAACATACGAATAGTGATAGATATGTTTCCTAATTGTGGAATGTCGGAAAGTACTATGAATCCTTCTGGATTTGTGATCCCCGAATTGTCAGTACCGGAAACACGTACAAGCGCTCCCGGAATGGCTTCTTCACTGTATTCATCTATGATTTTCAGCTTGAGGGTCTGTGTTTGGCCGTGGGCATGGTTTGCCCAAAAACCAAGCAACATCAAGCCAATGATTATCGGTTTTAGCATAATGGTTTGTTGATTTTAATAAAAAGAAATCGGCATAGAAATGCCTAAAACAAAAAATCAGGCCGATTGTGGAGGATGCCAAAAAGGGAACAATATAACTTGAATCAGAGAGTTTTTAAAAATAATATTCTGGAATTGATGAAATTCGATATCAATGGGAATTTCAATGGTCATAGCAGATTCATAAAAAAAAAGGGAGCAGAGCTTGCAGGGAGCAAAAGGTGGACAGCAAGGTTCATCCGAAGTATCTCCTTCATGATGTTCGGTATGATCTGTGTTATGATGTTCGCAGGAATCTCCCTGATGATAATGGATACCCATCAACAGAAAGATGTAAACCACCAAGACATAACTACCAAATGTTTTTGAAATACCCACTTGTAAAATGATATATTCAAATTTATTGGAAAATTTTGGTTTGAAGACAGAATATATTATTAAAAGCATTTTTTTTTTTGGTTGACAGAATCATAAATCAAAACAGCACCAATGATATTCAAACCTCGGTGGGTTTGAATTTTGTCTAACTACTCTTCACTATTATATATCAGCTAGGTGAAAAAATTCCCATTTCTAATTGCTCTTAGTTTCAAAACACCCTACCTTTTGCCCGATTTAAAAATCACCTGTTTTTAAATACGAATTATCAGTAGAATTTTACTTATGGGAATGAATATCGTCATAGCCGGCGCGGGAGATATGGGATACCATTTGGCCCGGCAGCTAAGTTTTGAAAATAAAGACATTATCTTAATTGATTTGGATAAAGATGCTCTTGACAATGCCTCCTCTCACTTAGATGTCATGACCATCATGGGAGATGCCACCTCTCTGGAAATCCTTAAGAGTGCCAATGTAAGGGAAGCCAGCATGTTTATGGCTGTGACCACATCTGAAAAAACCAATTTATTGGCTGCCATATTGGCCAAGCAATTGGGTGCCAAAAGGGTAATTGCAAGGGTAAGAAACCACGATTATTTGGAGCCTGAAAATCAAATTTACTTTAAGAATATTGGCATCGATAATATCATCTCGCCGAGCATGCTTTGTAGTGGGGAGATTTTTAATATGATCAAAAATTCCACTTTTACAGATGTGTTTGAATTTGAAGCGGGAAAACTCAATGTAGTAGGAATCACCCTGGATCAGTTCAGTACGATGGTCAATAAGCAAATCTCTGAGATGAGGGAAAATCCGATTTTTGAGGATATCAAAATCATTGCCATCGTCCGTGATCAGATGACCCTTATACCTAGAGGAAATACCATTATCAGAAACAATGACCATGTTTTTTTTATTTCAAACAAAAAAGCTGTTGAGTCAATCATTGAATTGTTGGGCCAAAAAAAGGTCACCATCAAAAATATTATGATCATCGGTGGAGAAGATTTGGCATATACCACAGCAAGAAAACTTGAAGACGAATATCGGGTCACACTAATACACAAGGACAAAGAACGATGTAAATGGCTTTCTGAAAGATTGGATAAAACCTTGGTAATCAATGGAGATTACAAAAATGTAGAACTTTTACTAGAAGAGGGTTTGGAAGAAATGGAAGCATTTATTTCTTTGACCGAATCATCTGAAACAAATATCATTACCTCTCTCAGTGCCAAAAACCATGGTGTTTACAAAACAATTGCCCATGTAGATACGAGAGAATATATCCATATTTCCCATAGTATCGGCGTGGATTCACTGATCAATAAGAAACTTGTTGCGGCCAATCAGGTGACCAGATTTTTAAGGAAAGGTAATGTTGAAGCTGTTTCGGGGATTTATGGTGTTGACGCGGAATTTATCCAATATGTAATCACCAAAAGCAACAGGGTGACAAAGAGAGCATTGAAGGACTTACATTTTCCACAATCAGCAATAGTAGCAGGGGTAATAAGAGGGGAGCAGGTTTTTATTCCTGATGGAGAATTTATATTACAACTCAATGACAAGGCAATAGTCATGGCCCTACCTGAAGCAAAAATCCCATTAGAGAAACTGTTCAATTAATATGATTCACTTCAAGGCGATTGGAAAAATAATGGGGGCCCTGCTGATGCTGTTTGCCCTGTTGATGCTTCCGGGAGTTGGTTTTGCTTATTATTTTGAAAGCGGAGATGAAAAGTCATTGTTGACTTCCATTGCGGTGACTTTTATTGTAGGTCTCCTTTTGTTCTTTTCATTTTCAAAACAGGATCAGAATATCCGAAAAAGAGAGGGATATTTGATTGTTTCCACAAGTTGGATATTGATGTCCATGTTTGGCATGTTGCCTTATTTGATTAGTGGCACTTTTACCACCTTCAGTGATGCTATTTTTGAAACCATTTCAGGACTTACTACTACAGGGGCCACAGTCCTTACAGATATTGAAGTTATTCCCAAAGGCATTCTTTTTTGGAGAAGTATGACCCAATGGATTGGCGGATTGGGAATCATTGTTTTGACAGTTGCGATATTCCCACTTTTAGGAATAGGTGGTATTGAATTGTTTGTAGCCGAATCCCCGGGGCCAACTTCTGATAAGCTTCACCCCAGAATCAGGGAAACCGCCAAAAGATTATGGTTTGTATACCTCGGGCTGACATTGGTTGCAGGATTGCTATATTTTCTTGGGGGGATGACCTTTTATGATGCTGTCAACCATGCGTTGACCACGATGGCAACAGGTGGTTTTTCTACCAAAAATGCCAGTATGGCTTATTATGAAAGCCCCTTTATCCAATATACTGCCATCATATTTATGTTTTTAGCCGGCACAAACTTTACGGTAATATATTTTGGTTTGAAAGGCAAGTTTGATAGAGTGTGGAGATCTGATGAGTTTAAAGCTTACGCTTCAGTAGTTTTTATTTTTGCCATTCTTCTTTCTTTTCCAATTTTCTATTATTCGGAACAAACCTATGAAAAGGCATTTAGAGATACTCTTTTTCAGGTAGTTTCACTAATTACAACGACGGGTTATGTAACAGCTGATTATACTTCTTATCATATTGGCCTTACTTTAGTTTTCTTTATGTTTTTATTTTTTGGGGGTTCTGCAGGATCTACAAGCGGAGGAATCAAATTTGTCAGGCACCTTACTTTTGTGAAAAATACATGGCTTGAATTTAAAAGAATTGTCCATCCACGTGCTATTGTTCCCTTGAAAATCAATGGGGATAGAGTTACAGGAAAAATCATTACCCATATCATGAATTTTCTTTTGATTTACCTTATGATTTTTGTGTTGGGATCTGTAGTGATGGCATTGATGGGATATGATATTCTGACTTCTTTTGGTGCTGTCGCCACTTGCCTTGGAAACGTAGGACCAGCTATTGGCAAGGTAGGACCTATGGACAATTTTTCATTTTTCAGCGGTCCTGCCAAAATCTTCCTTTCCTTTTTGATGTTGCTTGGAAGGCTAGAGTTATTCACAATCCTGATATTGTTCACACCGTTTTTTTGGAGAGCGAATTGAGGGGTTTTGGTAAATGTGGTATTTGCGGATTTCCATTTTTTTGATTTACCCCAGAGTCCCTTTAGGGACAGGATATGGGTAAAAAAATAGTTTAAAGGTTAGGCTTCCGTGCCTTTAGGTACGGAATATATGTTGTACCCAAAGGCACAACAGACCTTCAATTTATCGTTTATTTTACTTATATGATGTCCCTAACGGGACGTTGGGAAATATTAGATTTTGAATTTTTTAATGAAACCAACAATAAAGCTCTATAACTTAGGCAAGGTAAAGCAGAAGGTAGAACCCATGCCCAATGTACTTTCAGCCCAGATTTCACCTTTGTTTTTCTGGACAAGCTCTTTGGTCAAAATAAGACCAAGACCTGTTCCCTTTTCCTGGTGGGTGCCACTCGTAGAATGAAAATCTTTTCCGAACAGCTTTTTCAGACCTTCTTCTGAAATCCCGGTTCCCTGATCTGAAACACATACTGTGTACACGTTATCTGATTCTTTGGTGTCCACAATGATCTGATCTCCTTCCCTTGTGAATTTCAGGGCATTGGTCAATAGGTTCCTGAATACAATATCAATCATATTTTTGTCGGCTTCCACTTCAATATCTGCTGCAACATAATTTTCCATCAACTGCCCTTTATAATAACCGGAGCTTAGAAGAAAACGGATATTCTCATCCACCAACTTGTTTAGATTAAGCCTTGAAAGCTGTACGTGCATACCTTTCATTTGGCTTCTGGACCAGATCAACAGGTTTTCCAACAGCATGGAGTTGTTTCCAAGGTTCTGCGAAATGATGGGGAGGTATTCCTCAAATTCACTTTGGCTTAGGTTTTCTTCATCTATCAATTTGACCATTCCCCACAGGGAATCCAAAGGGGCCTTAAGGTCATGGGCAAGAATAGAAAAAATTTTATCTTTGACCATATTCAGCCTATCCAATTCACTTGCCTGTTGCTCAATCTGTTTTTGCTTATCCTGCAAATGGGAGAGATTCTTTTTTTCCCTGAAATAGGATCTGTAATAAATGGATAAAGCTATGAACATCGCAAAAGCAAAAAGAAAAAGTGCCAATAAAAGATACATTTTGAACCTGTTATTGATTTCCATCAATACCTTTTCCCTGTAAAGGCCGGCAATTTCGTCCTTTTGTTTTTTGATGGTAAGTCCTGCAAGGTAATTTTTGGTTTTTTCGACATTGAGAATGTCTTTCTCCTTTTCAAGAATGTCCAAGTACTTTTTGGACTCCGAAAGGTTTCCTCTATAAAAGTAATAATTGTACATCATATGATAGATTTCTATCATAGATTCCGAATAGGGCTTTTCTTTGTGAAGCATCATGGCCTCTTTTGCATAAGCAATAGCTTGTGAATAATTGGTTGTTTTCAGCTTTAATTCTACCAGTTTTTCAAGGGCATTGATGGCTCTAATTTTATCATTGATCATCCCGTAATCATAAAGGTTTATGATGTCGGGTTCGGCATTGGTATAATCCCCCATGGACATGAAAATTCCGGCCCTGTTGAATTTCGAAACAGTCAATTGTCTTTCATTTCCCGATTCTTCCCGGATATTTATTGCTTTGTTTATGGTAATCAGTGCCTGTTCAAAATTCCCTATTGCTGCAAGGACGAGGCTCATACCATTATAATTATAAGCCAAGCCTTCCTTATCTGCAATTTCAAGGAATTTTGTTTCTGCTTCTCTGTAGTATTTCAAAGACTCTTCGAACTGATCCTGATAGAAAAATATCTGGCCGATGTTATTGAGAGAATGGCCTATCTGCACGGGAATATTGGCATTTCTACTGATAGTCAATGCTTCTTCATATAGCTTCAGCGCATCTTCCTGAAGATTCATATTCCGGTAATATACGCCAAGCCTGTTGAGATTCTGAGCTTCAAGTTCGGCATCACCGACCAATCTCGCTAACCTGATAGCCTCAGGATAATATTTCTGGGCAGAATCGGAATAGTGGATCACCCTTACCAATTGGGAGATCAGGTCAAGTTTTTTTCTGTCGCTTTTGGCCTCTTGGTATTGACTCAAAATCACATCCGCCTCATCTCTGGGATCTAGGCTTTGGGAGATACCGTTTTCATACCAAAAGGCTACAAAGACAAATAAAAATAAAAGAAATTTGAGTTGAAGAGGGATTTTGGACATCTATTCAGTGATAAAATATTTCAAACCAAATCGAAAATATACCTTAGTTATTCAAAATCAAAATAAAAAATCAAACTATTTCAAGCTCTAATTACAAACAGCAAGTAGCAGTATTTGAAATCAAAAATTATCGATAGATCAATTGCTGTTTCATAAAAAATAATTTGGC
Source organism: Aquiflexum sp. (assembly GCF_041749095.1). Lineage (GTDB taxonomy): Bacteria > Bacteroidota > Bacteroidia > Cytophagales > Cyclobacteriaceae > Aquiflexum. Next base: position 12,893 of record NZ_JBGTCA010000213.1, read on the forward strand.
CAATCCATCAATCCACCATAATAGCTCTCATTTTTGCAATCCTATCCTCCAAGGATTCTGAAGAGAGCGTCGCCCTCAAGCGGTCTACCATAATCGGAAAAGAAAATGGAGTAAACTGACCGGGTGACTTCAAAATAATTTGTTGAACGTTTATCTTTTGGAGGGCCTCCAGAATTTTATTTTTTTCCATTTGCATATTCAACACCTCATGATGCGCCTGCTTCAGCAACAGATTGCCAGGATCATAATCTTCAAAAACTCCATATAAAATCCCCGAATTTGCCTGAAGATGCTTGAACTTTACAGGCTTTCCTGGGAAGCCCTGGAAAACCAATCCTGAGATGGTAGCAACGTCCCTGAACTTCCGCTTGGCCATCTCACTTTCATTGATGCAGGCAATGATATCATCAGCCAGGTTCTTTACAGAAAACAGGTCTTCCTCCAAAAGGTCTTCAATTGGAATCGGAGAATCTGATAGCAACTCAAATCCATAATCATTCATGGCAATACTCAAGCTTATGGGATAGCTTACCGAAATCCTGTAGGCAATCAGCGCACCAAGAATTTCATGCACCAACCTCCCTTCAAAAGGATAAAAAAAGACATGATATCCGTCTTTTGAAACATTCCTTTCAATCAGAAATGTACTCCTATCAGGAATCAAAGACAACCTGTTCTGCAGTTCAAGTAAGGGCGAAACATATATTGCTTCTTCTGATTGGAAAATTCCATTGACAGCATCTTCCAAAATCTCCCTGATCTTGGAGGATAATTTTGAAGTTAAGGAAATCCTTCCACCCATGTAGGAGGGTGTGCTGTTGCCTTTCTTTTTGGAAAGTTGCACTATGGCACTCATTTCTCTTATGGCCACAAATTCAAGATTTCTACCAGCAAAAAAGAAACGGTCTCCGGGTTTAAGTTTTGAAAAAAAATACTCTTCGATCATCCCGAGGTAAGTGCCGTTTTTGAAGCGGACTTTAAGCATGGGGTCACTGACAATGGTGCCCATGGACAACCTGTGACGCATGGCGGTTTTTTTGTCCTTGATTCTGTATACTCCGCCTTCATCTTTGATGACCTTTGAAAATTCCTCATATCCGCTTAAGGAATTGCCACCTTTGGTAATAAAGGAAATTGACCATTCAAATTCTTCTTTGCTCAGATCTTTAAATGAATACGTGTTTTTGACAATGGGGAAAATATCTTCCGGTTTAAATCCTTCACCTACAGCCAGCGTAACCAAAAACTGTATCAGGACATCAAAAGTCATTCGGGGACAATGGATGTTTTCCATTTCGCCATTGTCAATGGCACTTCTTAAGGCTGCTCCTTCTATCAGCTCCAATGAGTGGGTAGGCACAAAATATATTTCGCTGGGAAGCCCCGGTTGATGTCCTGAGCGACCGGCTCTTTGGACAAATCTTGCCACTCCTTTGGGACTTCCAACCTGAATTACTGCATCTACTGGCCTAAAATCCACTCCCAGATCCAGACTAGAAGTACAGACCACCAATTTCAGTTTTCCAAGGTGAAGGGCTTCCTCAACCCATGTCCTTGTTAGTTGATCTAATGAACCATGATGCATGGCTATCCAGCCTGCCCAATCCGGTCTTTTCTCCATGATATGTTGGTACCATATTTCGGTTTGTGCACGGGTATTGGTAAATAATAAAAGGGAGTTATGCTTTTCTATGACATCTATTACCTTATCAATCAATTTCAAACCCAAGTGACCGGACCAGGGATATTTTTCCAGCTCATCCGGAAAAATGGTATTCAGCTGAATGTTTTTCTTGATTTCCGATTTGACGATATGAACAGGTATCTTCTCGCCCAATAAAATTGCAGCAGCTTCCTCCAAATTCCCGATGGTAGCAGATATCCCCCAGATCCTGATGGGGTTAGCTAATCGGTTTTGGATATAACTCAGGGCCAATTGCACCTGAACTCCGCGCTTATTTCCGATCAATTCGTGCCATTCATCTATGACTATGGCCTTGAGATTTTGGAAGATCAGCCAATTGTCTTTTTGGGCAAGGAGGATATGCAGGGTTTCGGGCGTTGTCACCAGACATTCAGGAGGATTTTTGATTTGTAATTGTCTTGTTTTGCTATCTGTATCGCCATTCCGCACGGCAACTTTCCATGGAAGTCCAATGTGGTCACAGACTTCCTGCATGGCTTTTTGGATATCCTGAGCCAGAGCCCTGAGTGGAGTAACCCAAATCAATTGCATTCCGGACTTTTGAGGTTTGCGCCAATCACTTGGATTATTCCGGATATAATCGAGTATTACAGGAAACCATAGGGCAAATGTTTTACCACTTCCGGTAGGGGCATTGAGAAGACCTGATTTTCCTTCCAGATAATCATTCCAAGTCTGAACTTGAAATTCAAAGGGTTTCCAGCCTTTGTCAGAAAAATACTTGAAAGCAATCTCACGTAAATTAGGCTCCATAAAGCGAAAGTAAAGCTTTTAATTCTTCCAAAGTATTGGCTTCCTCAATGGGTTTATCCTTCCGCCATCGCTGTATTCTTGGAAATCTGAGTGCAATTCCTGATTTATGCCGGGGACTTTCCTGAATGCCTTCAAAGGCAATTTCAAATACCAAACCGGGATTTACTGTGCGCACCGGGCCAAACCGCTCCTTGGTATTTTGATTGACATACTTATCCACTTCCCTGATTTCAGCATCTGTCAGACCTGAATAGGCTTTGGCAAAAGGGATAAGAGCTGTGCCATCCCAAACCGCCAATGTGTAGTCAGTATACAAATCTGCCCTTCGTCCATGACCTTTTTGGGCATAAATCATCACACCATCTATGGTGAGCGGTTCTGTTTTCCATTTCCACCAGTCCCCTTTTTTTCTTCCTACTCCGTAAAGTGAGTTCCTGTGTTTGAGCATAAATCCCTCGGCCATCATATTTCGGGATTCCAAATGAAGAACCCGTAGGGCTTCCCAATCTTTTGAAGAAACCATTGGTGAGAGCATTAATTTCTCAGAATCAACAGATTTGACGATCTGTTCTAATTTTTCCCTACGGTCAGAAATCGGGTAATCCCGTATATCCAAACCCTCATATTCTAAAATGTCATAAGCTATAAAGCTTACAGGGGCATTTTGCAGGATTTTGGCAGTTAAATTTTTTCTGCCAATTCTGGTCTGCAAAAGAGAAAAGGGTAGAGGTTTCCCTTTTTGAAATCCAATGATCTCGCCATCCAAAACAGTGCCCTCAGGAAGATAAGCGGCCATTTCCAGGAGTTCGGGAAATTTATCAGTGACCAATTCTTCTCCTCTTGACCAGATGAATATTTCATTTTTCCTGTTAATTATCTGACCACGGATACCGTCCCATTTCCATTCTATCTGCCAAACATCAATGGGACCAAGTTCTTCCAATTCCTTGTCTATAGGATGTGCCAGGTAAAAGGGATAGGGCCTGGAGAGGTCATCCGTTTTGTTTTTGGATAGGATGAGTTCCTGAAAGCCGACTTTGTCCGGCTGCCAATCGCCCATTATCCTATGGGCGATTTCAGTTTTCTCCATTTGATAGGCATCGGCTACTGCCTGAGTAATTAGGTTTTGGCTAACACCGACTCTGAAACCTCCTGTGATAATTTTGATGAATATGAAACGCTCCTCCTTGGTCATCACATCCCATGCATGGAGGATTTTATCCTTCTTTTCCTCTTCTGCTTTTCCCTCCAAATCCATCAGGTACTTAATCCAAAAGTCTAATGACATGTCCTGCGTTTGGGTATTCAATGGCAAAAGTAAAGCTATCGTTTCAGCCAAATCCCCCACAGTTTGGTAGGATTCTTCAAATAGCCAATCAGGTATTCCAGCGAGTTCAATACACCATGATCGCAATAGAGTGGTATTTACCTGTCTTTTTGGTCTTCTGTGGGTAAACAGCGCTATGGTCCAGATTTTATCTTCATCGATGGCATTCATAAAAAATCCCTTCAATGCCTCTATTTTATCAGAAGTTTTGTTGCTCTGATCCAACCGCATGAAGAGTGTTGTAAAGTGCTTCATTAATTTATGATATCTTGAAATAATTTTATCCTATGTGATATGGTTCACATTGATGAAAACTATATTTGTGTATATTCAAAACAGTATTAACTTCGTTGAAAGTTAAGCGTATTAAAATCAAACTCCATTGAAATGAAAAAGTTGGCCATAGTATTTCTTATCGGTATTTTCTTCACTGCATGCAATCCTGAAAAGGACGGATTATACACTTCAAATGA
>NZ_JBGTCA010000214.1:0-2068 GCF_041749095.1 Aquiflexum sp.
CTCAGCACCAAAAGCCTTGCAATGTCTGCCAATGGCATCATCGCCCGCAATTTGATATCAAACTTATCTCGGTGTTCGCCTGACTTTTCCATGATGAAATTCCTGAAAAAACCTAAAGGTGGAGGATTCATCAAAGCATTTTTGGCCAGAAAATTCAAGAAAATAGTTTTCCCAGCTATCTCCTCATAGATGTGGTGGGTCATATCATCTGCCAAACCTTTGTTCCCAACAACAGGTCTAAAATCAAAAAAAATTGCCGCATGCATCAAAGCTTCCTGATTGGGGCTAAGGATCCAATCGGAAAAATATTTTTTCCAAACAGAAAGAGGCTGACACCATTTGGGATTATTGGCCATCATGTCAGCAGGACAAGATTGAAACCCACAGGACAATAAAATTTCAGTCACTCCCTGTCCGATCAGCACCATGTATTCCCTGGTTTTTTCAAGGTTTGCATCCGGTACATCTTCATAAACAATGGCATTGTCCAAATCTGTCCGAAGCAATTGCTCTTCTCTTCCTTCACTGCCCAACGAAAGGAAACAGAATTTTACTTTTGATTCCTGAGGATATGCTGCATCATGTTTGTCTTTGCCAATCTGAACTGCCCTTTGTATGATAATATCATTGATTTCGGTAATGATGTTGGCTACAAAATCCATAGCCAATTCATTCTCTAGGTAATATTTCAATAAACGCTCTGCCCTATCCCGGATTTTTGCCATTTCCTTCACGTCCCAAGTGTTCATCAAAGCATTGATCAATACAGCCGGACTATTTCCCTGGGACAACAAAATATCATGATCTGATAAAATCCCGGTTACGGGACTAAGGGGTGAACCGTCTTCAGTAAAAATCAAGTGGTGAAGTCTATGTTTGATCATAGTCAGGTAAAGACTGGAAAAGTCAGCCTCTTTGCTCTTGGTCAATACAGGACTTGTCATCAGTTCATCTACTAACGTATCATAACTTTTCATTTCTGCCACAAGCCTGTTGCGAAGGTCTTTGTCAGTGATGATTCCCACCGGGTGTTTCTTTTGATTTACCACCACGATTGACCCTACTCCTTTTTCGGACATGCTTTTAGCCGCGGTCGCCACAGTTTGTCCTGCTTGACAAGTCAATACTTCATGGGAATAATTCAAGTCAGATTGACCCGTAAAAATCAACAGGCCATTATCCTTGGAAATTTCAGCAAAAGCAGTCCGGGCTTTCTGAGACTGGGAAAGATCCGATCTGACCACTACCTGTCCTGAGGCAAACCCCGCAGCAAAATAGAGACTGACCCTACTGTTTTCCTCTAAAATTTTTTCAAAAATGGAAACAGGAATAGCATAAATCAGCGATTCCTCTCTGGTCTGTGCATTTAATATATAAGGTCTTTTCCCCAACAATGCCAATACACCAAAAACATCTCCTTCATCGCACACCTCCACCACTTTGGCAACACCTTCTTTATTTTCAGTCAATTGAACAGAGCCTTCCTTCAGTACAAAGAAATAGTTTTGAGCAGGTTCACCCTGCTCAAACAAAACTTCTCCATTGACAAAATACCGCACCTCCACTCCTTTCGCCACCAATTCCAAAGAGGAATCACTGAGAAAGGAAAAAGGTGGGTATCTTTTTAAAAATTCTTTGACTCTGTTGACAATGACATTGGACATGGTTGTTGTTTTTGATATCCGCCTTCTTGCCGGTAACCTACTTTTCTTTTTTCAATCGGAGGCCTTCCTGAAGCAGGCAGGGAAGACAGAAGTCGGAAAATACCTTTATTTAATCTATTACCCTTTAATTGGATTAGTCTAACCGATTTCGGGCATGTTTGTGGATATGCAGTTTATTTTTAATAATCCTTTTATGGACAATTTATCCAAAATAGTGATTGGAGGACAAAGATTTTCTATTGGAGTCTAAAAAATGATGAAAAAAAATCGAGTAGGAAGATAGGGATTATTTCCCTATCTGTCCTCTCACACCACCGTACGTACCGTTCGGTATACGGCGGTTTGTTAAAATAATGATGGCTGTGTTTCGCTGGTCAGCCGGCTGTAAGTGTTGTAAAACCCGA
>NZ_JBGTCA010000215.1:0-5518 GCF_041749095.1 Aquiflexum sp.
CATGCAAAACGTCCTTTAGTGAAAAATGAAGCAGGGAATATAGAAACACAGGATTTGAGTTTACTTTATTATTACCACAACAGACTGGAAGGATATGGCCTTGAAAAAATCTTCTAAAGAAAAATCCGTCGGAGTGGTTGGCATGGGTAGTTTTGGTACTGCCATAGCCAATATTCTTGCAGAAAAAAGCAAAGTCATAGCCTATGTCCGAAGGGCTGAAGTGATGGATGAAATCAACCAACACCATAGCGTTGACGGGTTAAGCATTCATCAAGAAATTATAGGGACCCAAGACCCTGAAATGCTCTGTAAGGCTTGTGATACGATTTTTTTTATGATTCCCTCGGGTGCTTTTCAGGAAGTGATCCGTTTGTTTTCACCCTATTTGTACCCTTATCATCTGGTAATTCATGGTACAAAAGGTCTTTGCCTCAATTTGCCAAAAGGTAAAAGCCTAACAGATATCGGGAAAATAAGCCGTGAAAATATCCTGACCATGAGCGAAGTTATTCTGAAGGAAACTGTGGTCGTCAGAGTGGGTTGCTTGGCAGGGCCGAATTTGGCCAAAGAACTTTATCAGGGACAACCCGCAGCAACCGTTGTGGCCAGCAAATACAATGAGGTCATTCTCGAAGGACAAAGATTGCTCAGGACAGATAAGTTTCAGGTATATGGCAACTCAGACATTGTTGGTGTAGAATTAAGTGGAGTACTTAAAAATATCATAGCCATTGCAGGAGGCGCGTTGGCCGGATTGGGATTGGGAGAAAACGCAAAAGGGCTGTTGATTTCAAGAGGTATGGTCGAACTGATTTACCTGGGCAATGCGCTGGGGGGAAGTTTGAAGTCATTTATTGGACTTGCCGGAATCGGTGATCTGGTAGCCACCTGCAATTCAACCCTCTCCAGAAACTTCACTGTAGGCTATCGATTGGCCCAAGGAGAATCCTTAGAGCAGATCATCAATACCATGGAAGAAGTCGCGGAAGGCATCAATACGGTGAAGTTGATGAAGACGTTTGTAGAAGGAAAAGGCATGCGGGCACCGATTACAGAAAATCTCTACAAAGTGTTGTTCGAAGACCTGAAGATTGAGGAAGCACTTCAATATTTGATGAAATATCCTTTCAGCGTGGATGTGGATTTTTTGTAGTTTCTAGATGTATTATTGATTTGATTAATTTAAAATTCTTGAAGAATAAATAAGGCTTTTCAAATAGAACTACTTTGTAGTAAAATTTCAGACAAAATTTGGCTAATACACCCACATCACTCAAGCGCGGAATCCAAAGATGGGATTTAGTCTTTCTGGTCATCAATTCAGTAATAGGGGCCGGAATTTTTGCACTACCGGCCAAGGTTTTTGCCCTTTCTGGAGTTTACAGTATTCTGGCGTTTTTGGTCTGTGCAGTGGTCATGATGGTGCTGATCCTGGTATTTGCCGAGGTCAGTTCCAGATTTGAAAAAACAGGCGGCCCTTATCTTTATGTTCATACAGCCTTTGGACCAATACCTGCTTTTGTCATCGGCTGGCTGTTGATGCTTACTCGGCTTTTTAGCTATGCCACTTTGATCAATTTGATGGTACTATACCTATCCTTTTTTTCAGATACTTTCAACCAACCTGAAGTCAGAATCTTATTGATATTATTGATCACAGGTCTTATCACCTATTTCAATTGGATCGGTGTCAAGAATACGGCAAAAGTCAGCAATATCCTGACCGTTGCCAAGCTTTTCCCATTGGCTGTATTTATCTTTGTGGGTCTCTTCTATATTGATTTTGATCTGGTAGAAGCAGGGCCTTTGCCCAGTTTGGAAGATTTCTCAGCTTCGACATTGTTGTTGATTTTTGCATTTGGGGGCTTTGAAGCCGGACTTGTAAATAGCGGCGAAATCGTCAATCCAAAAAAAAACCTGCCATTTGGTCTCATTACGGCCGCTGCTGTCATTGCCGGGTTTTATATCCTGATCCAAATTGTTTCCATAGGCACCCTCCCAGGTCTTGCCACTTCGGACAAGCCGCTTGCTGATGCAGCTACGGGATTTATGGGCTGGTGGGGAGGAATGTTCATCACCTTGGGTGCAGTGGTTTCTATCATGGGAACTTTGAATGTTCAGATCTTGAGTGGATCAAGGCTTCCATATGCGCTAAGTATAGAAGATCAATTGCCCAAGCTTTTCAGCAAAGTACATCCAAAGTTTGCAACCCCTTGGGTTTCCATTCTCTTTTTTTCGGGATTGGTTGCTTTTGTGGCCATTGTATGGGGTTTTATGAGTTCCTTGGCAGTGTCGGTGATTTCAAGGCTGATTCTGTACGCATTGGTCTGTGCTTCCTTGATCAAATTGAGAAAAACCCAGCCCGAAGGCAATTACTTCAAAATACCCTATGGAAACCATTTTGCACTTGTAGGAATATTGGCCACGGTTTGGTTACTTTCCGGAAGTCAGGCAGAAGAGATTTGGGATACGTTCTTGTGGACAGGGTTGGGATTGGTTATTTTTGTTGTGCATCATATTTTTAAAAAAACCCATGAAGATTAACTTATTCTATACCCCCCTACTGTTCCTATTCCTTTTCTGTTTGGAATCATTTGCCCAAATCAAATCCACTGTTTATAAAAAAAACATTAACACTTCAGTAGAGCAATGGCAGGTCAATGACCTTGTTTTCAAAGGAAAGACTACCGGGAATGAAAATCCATTTGATGCGGAATTTGGGGCAATTTATACAGGTCCAAATGGTGAAAGCATGAAGATTCCCGGATTCTTTGATGGAAACAACAATTGGACTTCCCGATTTTCTTCCAAAACACAGGGGAATTGGATCTTTGAGACCTACTCCTCCAAGCCTGAACTATCGGGTCTGAAAGGAAGCATCAAAGTTACTCCCAATACCAGACCCAACCAGAAAGGTGCAGTAATCATTGATCCAAACAATCCACAGGCTTTTGTCTATGAGGATGGCAGTCCGCATTTTCTACTTGCTTTTGAACTGGATTGGCTCTTTGCGCTGGATTACAAAGAACCTGAGGATATGCCAAGGACTTCACAGATCCTGGATGATGTCAGTGCCAATGGGTTCAATCATGTGGTGATGAATGCTTATGCCCATGACGTGGGATGGAAAATCGCGGACAATGTACGGGAAGAATATTACTTTGGAAAACCGGATTATGGTCCATTTGAGGGAGGTAATGAAAATCCTGATTTCAGCCGCCTCAACCTCCGCTTGTTCCAACATTTGGATAGGGTTTTTGAAGCGATGCAAGCCCGTGGATTGGATGCGCATTTGATGATTTATGTCTGGAACAAAAAAGTTAACTGGCCCGACATGTACAGCAAAGCCGACAATATGTATTTCGATTATATCATCGATAGGTATCAGGCATTTAGCAATGTGATATGGGATGTGTCCAAAGAGGCTCTGGATTATGGAAGATGTGATATCCCTTACCTCCACGAACGCATACACCGGGTCAGAAAGCGTGATGCTTTCAAAAGATTGCTTACTGTACACGATTACGAGTACAATTCAAGACATTCTGAAAAAGTGGATTTTGTATCCATCCAAAGTTGGCGCTCCAACCTCTATTCCCTGATGCTACAGGGCAGGGAATTCCATGCTGACAGACCTGTGGTCAATATCGAGCATGGAGGATATGAAGAAGGCCCTTATATTACCTTTCTTGGAAATTACACCAATGCCGAGACATGTTTGGAAAGAACTTATGAATGTGTATTTGCCGGAGTGTATGGCTCTTATTATTGGCAGGACGCCTCATGGAACATTGTAGTTTGGGATGCTTTTGATGAGAAACATGATTTTGATAAACCACGGTACGATTACTATAAACACTTGGCAGGGTTTTTTGAAAAATACAGTCTCAATGACTTCAAACCCAGTATTCCAAAACTGACTACCAACGACAAGGGGGGAAATGATAATCTGGCTACCAATGGCTTTGGGTTATATGATGGAAAAGGCAACTATTTGATGATGATTCCCAAGGAATCCGAAAGGGTAAATGTGGTGATTCCAAAGCCTAAAAACGGAAAAGTGAACGTGACTTGGTTCAATCCTTTTTCAGGAGAATATTTGAAACAGGATCCGAAGGAATGGTCCGGTTGGCTGGAAATGGTGAGTCCCTGGCAGTATGAGATGAGTGTTCTGATTATAGAGTAAAAAATATTTAATCAGAGAAGTCTTTTAAATAGGAAATAATCAATCATCTTGACTTACAACAAAAATTGTTAAATTTAGAGAAACCAGAAAGCCATGGAATATAAATTGGACAGAAATGCCTTCAAGGCTTCAAACTCCTCTGAAAAAATCAACTACGGTGAAGTTTATAAAAATAAATCCATAGATGAATTATTGGAAATTGCAGCCTATCTGAACAGTTTGGCTTATGGTTACTCATTGGACAACCCGCCGAGGCTGGATAAAACTGTTTTTCACGCTAGAAGTAGAGAAAAATGATTGGAAATTTTCCAAAAGATTTTTTGGACTTCCTAGAGTCCTTCAATAAAAATAAAGTTGAGTATATTTTAGTTGGTGGATTTTCAGTAATCCTTTATGGATACGATTAATATTTAGGAGATAATTGGTTCAGTCTGAAGACTGAAATAGAAATAGTCCAAGACTAAGTCTTGAACTAGACCCCTGCTACATCCCATCCAACTCACTCAACTCCAGCCACCTTAATTCCAGTTCCTCAATATCCTCATCGATTTTCTTAAGTGTTGCGGACCATTCCAACAATGCTTCGTGGTCATCAGTACCTTCAGTGATCAATGCAAAAATTTTCTCTTTTTCAGTATTCAAGGATTCCATTTTATTATTGATTTCCTCAAATTCCTTTTTGTCTTTGAAAGTGGCTTTAGGATATCCTGAATCAGACGTAGGCTTTTCTGTCTTGATTTCTTTGGAAGGCTTTTCCTCTTTTTTGCTTGCCTTTTCCTCTTTTTCCCACTCCCTGAACTCAGAGTAATTGCCCGGAAAATCCTTAATTTTTCCTTCCCCTTCAAAAACAAACAAATGCTCCACCAACCTGTCCATAAAATACCTATCATGGGAAACGATAATCAGACAGCCAGGGAAATTGTCCAAAAACTCCTCCAAGGTATTTAAAGTGACTATATCCAAATCATTGGTAGGTTCATCAAGGATCAGAAAGTTTGGACTTTTGATCAGGATCATAAGCAATTGCAACCTACGCCTCTCCCCTCCACTCAGCTTGGCAACTGGCGTATGCTGTTGTTTAGGGGGGAAACCGAATTTGTTGAGGAACTGAGCTACAGTAATGGTGGCACCTCCGGCAACTGTGACCACTTCGGCCACATCTTTTACAATGTCCAATAGTCTTTTTTCCTCATCAAAGGCATCCTCTTCCTGACGGTAGTAACCAATTGCCGTGGTTTGGCCCATTGATACTTTACCACTGTCAGGAGTCAGCATCCCTGTTATCATATTCAAAAAAGTAGTTTTGCCAGCACCATTGGGCCCAACAATTCC
>NZ_JBGTCA010000216.1:0-34960 GCF_041749095.1 Aquiflexum sp.
CTCAGCGTCACGAAGCCAGAGGCTTCGGACAACCCGTGCCTTTATCCAACATCCTTCTAATTTCATCCTTCAATCTAACATCATTAATCTACCTTTTTTTCTTTCATCCTTGAACTCCCCTGATACCAAATCTTAAATCTAAAATCTACCTTTTTCCCCTTCATCCCTCATCCTTCATCCTTTATCCTTCACTTTTCATTCCAAATCTTCAATCTTCAATCTAAAATCTAAAATCTACCTTCATCCCTCATCCTTCATCCCTCAAATCCCCTTCACCTTCTCCACCAACCCCTCATAAAAGCTCCCACTCACAGGGACCAATTTACCACCCAAGGTAAGCTGGTGCCTTTCGATTTTTTGGATGTGTTGGGTATTTACGATAAAGGAACGGTGGGATTTGACAAAAGAGGGGGGAAGCAGCTTCTCGGTTTCGGAAAGGGTCATTCTGGAGAGGATTTTCTCATTGGGCAAGTGAAAACTCACATAGTTGCCATTGGCTTCACAGAACAACAGATCCTCGAAATTGACTTTGACTTGTTCGTATCCGGTTTTGATAAAAATAGAACCGTTGGGCTGGCCATTTTTGAGTACATTCCATTCTTGGGCTTTCTGGCAGGCTTTTAGAAATCTGCTGAGATTAAAAGGTTTTAATAAATAATCCACCGCATCCAATTCAAAACTTTTGACGGCATGTTCCGAATAGGCAGTTGTAAAGATGACCATTGTTTCTTTGGGAATCAGCGTTGCCAGTTCCATACCCGATATATCCGGCATCTTGATATCCAAAAAAATCAGGTTTACAGGATTTTCCTTTAGGTATTCCAAAGCTTTGATGGCATCTGTAAACGTTGATCTCAAATCCAAGAAAGGAATTTTAGCAGCATGCGATTTCACCACTTCCAAGGCCATCGGTTCATCGTCTATTGCTATTGAGGTTAACATTTCTTGATTATTGGGTTAAAATTATGTTGAAATATGGTGGAAAAAGAATAGAAATATGGTTGAAATAAAGTTGAAATATATTGAAATAATTTCTAGAAATTAAGGTGGCAATTCTGTCAAATCATGCTTGATGCTGGAATATTATATCGCCAAAGGCAAATATCAATTTATATCGCGAAGTATATATCTCTTGATATTAGATATTGATGGATATTGATTCCAAAATCAGCGGTGATTTTAGAATATTATATCGCCGAAGGCAAATCTCCATTTATATCACGAAGTTTATATCTTTTAAATATCACCGAAGGCAAATATCAATTTATATCCCGAACCTGTCTGCCGTGGCAGAGCATATATCAATTCAATATTGATGGATATTATTACCCAAATCAGGCTTGATGCTGGAGAATTATATCGCCGAAGGCAAATATCAATTTATATCGCGAAGCATATATCTCTTAAATAATTCCAAAGGCCTTAAATCAATCAGTATCAGGTATTTAAAATATTGAAATTATAATTTAATGGATAAATGTACAAAATACTCCATCTCATTCTCCCTGATCACCAAGTCATGTTTTCCCGGGTAAAGTAAGTTTAGCCGTTGTCTGACATTTTCAAGACCAATACCATTTGATTTTCTTTCGGGATCTTCTGAATCGGAGCGGTGGATGCTGTTGTTGACATCCAAATGAACTGAACCTGCCAGACATCTCAGGCTGATCTTTACCCAGGATTTCTTTTGGAGGCTGATGCCGTGCTTAAAGGCGTTTTCCACAAAAGGGATCAATAACATGGGAGCGATTTCTCCTGCACAGGAATCTTCTCCTTTGGAGAAAACGATTTCAATATTTTCCTGCTCTTTGATTCTTAGGAGTTGTAAATCAACGTAATTGACAAGATATTCCTTTTCGCGCTCCACAAGGATTTTGTCCTGATTGTTTTCATGTAACATAAACCGCATCATGTCTCCCAACTTTTGGATGCCCTCGGAAGTCCGCTCAGCATTTTCCTGAAGCGAAGTGCCATACAATGTATTCAGAGCATTGAACAGAAAATGAGGATTGATCTGAGAGCGAAGAAAATCAAGGTTGGCGTTGGATTGGGTTACTTTGGTGGACAAGGTATTGATTTCTCCGAGGTAGGCATCATATTTTTCGAAGACGAGATTGGAGGCAGGAACCAATACCACCGCAACCAAGATCATGGCAGCCAGGCCAACAAATACCGGTGCGAAAGTACCAATTGAAATCGCAATTCCCAGGAAAATCAAAGCAATAGAGAATTCCAAAATGGCTAAAAAATAATTGCCAAGTTGTGTTTTCCCTTGTTTTCTATTGCCATAGATCAAAAAGAAATTAAAGAGAATAATGAATACAATGCTCGGGATTACTACTGCAAAAACTATGATTATTGGCTCGGTGCCAAATTTTTGAAACTGTATCAGGAATAAAATCACGAATAGGTAAATGGCAAAAAGTCTGATGGTATTGAACAGGATATAATTTCCCAATCGGGGAGGAGTGAGAATCTGATCGAGTATGTATGCCAAAAGGAGATATCCTCCATAGATGGCTATTGCCCCAAAGTAAAAAGGCATGGAAAAATCATTGGTAATATTTGCCTCGGTTGAAAAAGCCCCGCTGAGTATAAATGACCCCAAGAATAATAAGATTAAGAACAAAACATATTTCCATGATTTCCTTTCTTTTTCATATCCGGGAATGATTTTCATATGGATAAAATAAAAGGAGAGGAAGAGGATGACCGGGATAAATAGCTTTGCAAAGTAAGTGGCTATTTGCTGATCTGTAGGTTTATAATAAAGGAAACCTGCGTTCAGAATATTGATCATGATGATAGAAAGGAAAACCAAGGTCACAACCCACCATTCTATTTGTCTAAAAGGTAAAGGGGAATCTTTCATAGGGATAAGTAAGATTTAAAATTAAAGGAATTTTTGAGGATTAATTGATGGTAATAGGAAGTTCAATAGGAGGCTCTTCCGGTTTTTGTTCTTTGTCGTTCTGGCTGAAATACCAAATGTTGTATAAAATGCCCAAGGCTATGAGTAGAAAGAAAGGTATTTTGCTTTTCATCGTCTAATTACTTGAATTCCCCACAAGTATAGCGTAAGCTCAAAAATCAGCCAATAAAATGTGACGAATGCCGGGGAATGTGGGGTGGAATTTTCAGTAGGCAGTGTTCAGTGTTCAGTGTTCAGTGGGCAGTGTTCAGTAGGCAGTGTTCAGTGTTCAGTAGGCAGTGGGCAGTGTTCAGTAGGGGCGATTCGGGATAAAGTAGAAAAAATAAAGTTGAAATATGGTTGAAATATATTGAAATAATTTCTAAAAATTAAAGTGGCAATTCTGTCAAATCAGGCTTGATACAGGAGATTTATATCGCGAACCTGTCTGCCGTGGCAGAGCATAATGTCTTTAATATTCTCCGAAAGCATAATATGAATTTGATATTTGTGGATACCTGCCTGCCTCAGGCCGGTTAGATATTAATGGATGTTGTTTCCAAAAATCAACAGTGATTATGGAATATTATATCGCCGAAGGCAAAACTTGTCCGCCGTGGCGGATATCCATTTTTATCACGAAGCATATATCATTTAGAAAGCTTACTTGCCTGCCGCAGGCGGGTTTCCATTTTTATCACGAAGCATATATCATTTCAATATTGAAGGATATTATTTCCCAACTCAGCGGCGATTATGGAATATTATATCGCCGAAGGCATATTTCTATTTATATCACGAAGTTCATATCATTTCAATATCGCCGAAGGCATATTTCTATTTATATCGCGAAGCATATATCAACTCAATATTGATGGATATTTTTTTTATTAAAGGAAAATATCAATAACCGATGTTCATGGTTTTGAGTTTGGTGTACAGTGTCTTCCTGTGTATGTTCAATCTTTGTGCAGCTTTGGTTTTGTTGTATTTCACATCTTTGAGCACTTCCTTTATTTTTTCGGACTCTGCCATTAATGCGACTGATTTAAGGTCTTTCTCCTCCTCTTGATAGGTATTGTGGTTTTCGCGGACCGTTTCAGCAAGAGTTCCATTAGAAGACACTGATAAGCGATGCGTGTTTCGAATCCTTTCCGGAAGGGATGTAGCAGGGATAAGGTTATTCTTATTAATGTACAGGCAAGCTCTCTTGATGGCGTTTTTAAGTTCACGGATATTCCCGGGCCAATGGTATGCTTCCAATAGGGCCATCGCTTCATCCGTGAATTGGGGAGGCTCTTGCCTTCCGAGTTCCTCTGAGGTTTTTTCCAGAAAAAAATCAATAAATTGAAATAAATCATCTCCTCTCTCCTTCAAAGTAGGAATCTTTAATACAAATTCGCTTAACCTGTAGAACAAGTCTTCTCTAAAACCCAAAGTTTCCGATTTGGCAAGGAGGTCTTCATTTGTTGCCGAGATTATTCTTACGTCTATGGGAATTTCCTTTGTTCCTCCTACCTTCCTTATTACTTTCTCCTGTAATGCCCGCAAAAGGGCCATTTGGATATCACTTGAAAGGTTTGATATTTCGTCAAGGAAAATCGTTCCGCCGTTGGCCAGTTCGAAAAAACCTATTTTGTGGGATATTGCTCCTGTAAAAGCTCCTTTTTCGTGCCCAAACAGTCCACTCCCTGCCAATTCTTTGGATAGGCAACCACAATCGACTGCAATGAAAGGCTGATCTCTTCTGCTACTGTTCTGATGGATCAATCTCGCATATAACTCTTTTCCTGTTCCTGTCTTTCCTTCAATGATCACAGAGTAATTGGTTGGCCCTACTTTATTCACGTTATATTGCACTTCCTTAGCTCTTTTGTTGTTTCCGACCACGTACTCGGGTTGATTGTCAATAGGAGCCTCTTTTTTCAAATTTTTTACTGTATTAATTTTCTTTATATGATCTTCCTCCAATATCTCCACTAATTCATCCGGATTGATAGGTTTGGACAAATAACCCGAAGCTCCTTCTCTGATCATGGTTACTACATTTTTAAGATTAATCTGATTGGAAGTGAAAATAACCGCAGAATCGGGGCTTACTTTCCTGATCATTTCGAAAAACACATTTCCATCTGTATTTGGTAACCGGTAATCACAGATAACAACATGAAAATAGCTTTCTTTTATCAATTGTATGGCATGTGAAGCCTGAGTGCTTGTTTCTACTTGATAACCTATTTTGGTTAAAAAATTCTTTATAAGGTTACAGAACGAAATCTGATTGTCAACAACAAGTATGTTTTTCATAATATTGGCTAGTTAAATTGTAATTATAAAAGTAGGAAGTAAAGGAGGAAAGGGTATTACAACATTTTCCAATAGTTTTATATAATTAAGGTAAAATTGGTGAATAGATGTTACAGTATGTAAATAAAAGGTGACATTTTAAAAACACATTTCTCCTTTGTTAGGACCTCGGAAGCAATTGGCCGACCGGTCTTGAATTTGAAGGAAGCTTGGCTACAATTCAGGTTACACAAAAATATATACAAATGAAAGGCTTAAAACTAATCGTGAACATTCACCTCATTGGATTATTGATATTAATGTCCTGTGGTAATAAAAGAGGCCACGATACTGAACAGGACCGTTCCAACGACCGGTTCGAAGAACCCGGAGACACAACAGACCGAAAAACAAATCAGAGAAATAAAAAAACATCAAGTGAGTTGGTTCCGAAGGACAGGGCCAAATCTCCGCTCAATCCCAATGCAAGACAGACCTTGAAATCTGAGTGGTTAGGAGAGGTCCGCTTTTTGGCTTCCAATTAATTGGGTTGTCTCATTTAATCATCTCTCCCTAAAAAATCTAAATTAATTACCCGCCTTTCGGGTTTTATTTTAAAAATTTCATCCGTTGAATTATTTTGACTTTCGGATATATCCGACTTTATCTGTACTATACTCTTTTTTGGATTTTTTTTTACCCTTAGGACCAATTTTGCAGCATTATAATTTTTATAAATGATTGATGGTAATAATAGTTGGCTTTTCATGATGTTATATTTGATTTGGTATTAAAGTGTTTTTTTGCAGGAAAACTTCCCTGCCGAAATTCCATTTTTATAAATTCAATTCCAAATATCAAACCAGCCCAACATAATTTAAAAGGTCACATCTTTTTCTTTCAATCTTATAGCAAAAATTGGACATAGTTATGGTTTATGGCCTTCGTCCGATATCCAAAACAACTTCATCTGTAGAAAAGAAAGAAAAAGTTAATAATTGATATTTTTTCAGATGGGCGCAAACTGACCCAGAATGGGTATAATAAGTAACAATAACCCCAAATACGGTCACTGCGATTTATACCTTTCTCTGCAAAATAGGCCTCTAAATTGTAATAATAGACTCTATTGGTAGGTGGTATGACTTTTGGATAAATTTTAATTATCTAAAACAAAAAATGATAAGATTATGAAAGAGTACAATAAAGAAGGCCAATTGGCCAAAGAAATTGAACAAAAAACTGCCCAGATACCGTCTGATGTTTTTCTATGGTCGTCCATATCAGCAATGGCAGTCTCAGCGGTTTTGAAAATTGTGGGGAAAGACGAAACTGCCCTTTTTATAGGACAGTGGGCAGCGCCATTTCTTTTATTTGGAGTTTACAACAAAATTGTAAAAACACAGGGATCAGATAAGGAAGACTAATCCACGAAGATCTTGCAGGAATGAACGGGTCAACCGACATTCCTGCATTTTTTTTGACCGGTTTAATAAAATTTATAAATATTCAGCTCATGAAACCTAAAAAAACGACTTATAAACTGCTTCTATTTATGTTGACCGGAGCTATTTTTATTTCCTGTGCGAATAGGAATACAGAGGAAGAATATGCGGATAGAGAAAATGACGTCAATGAAAGATCTGATTTCCATGAAAGAAATGATATCGATGAAAGAACCGAGGGAAGTTGGGACGATGAGGCATTAAATCCGGGAAGTTACATCGATGCGGAATCCAATGATCCAACTTTGGGCCAAAATACACAAAATACAGATCAGACACGTTTCATACCCCTTACAGTCTATAACATCATCAGAAATGATTCTTCCTTAAGAGATCAGGAGCTAATTGATTCCAGACCATTTAAGAGAGATAAAAAAGTCTATTATGAAATGCACTTCAAACGCGATGGAAAAGTCACCGTAGTCACATTCGATCTGGACGGGAACCATACCGAAGACTACAATTAGAAGTAAAAATGCCCAAATTAAATAGTAATTTAAACCATTAAAAATCAAAATTATGAGCGCTTTAAATGACAAATTCAAAGGTAATTGGAATCAGATCAAAGGTAAACTGAAACAAAAATACGGTGAACTTACCGATGATGATCTGACCTATGCAGAAGGAAAAGAAGATGAAATGTTGGGAAGAATCCAGAAAAAAACAGGGCAGTCCAAAGAAGAAGTCAAAAAATTCATTGACAACCTTTAACCAAAACAGCCGGTCAGCCTTTTGAAGGATTGACCGGCTTTTTTTAATTTCGAAGAAAAAACATCTACAGTCATCCGTATTTTTTCTTCTCACTTTTGATCCCGATGACATGAATTCAAAACTCAAAAAAAATCCCGGATTTTTTAAAATCGACTGATAATATATCTGACAATAGTAACAACAGCACTTTTATTTCTTTGGGTTTATGGAAGAATCCCACAGCGCCAAGTTCTTTTGCCTTAGCTATATCAACTTCATTTCTGGAAGTACTGAAAATAATCACCGGCACATCAGGTATCAGGTTGTTATCACGGATATGCCTGAGGCAATCAAAGCCGTTTATCATCGGTATGTTCAGATCCAAAAAAACAAAATCGGGGGGCACCTTCATTGTCATTATCTTATTGATACCTTCAACACCATTTTTGGCAATTATACATTCAACACTTGGGGCAATAAGCGTCAAAGCCCACTTGAAAAACATCTGATCATCCAGATCATCTTCGATCAATAAAATCCTCCTATTTCTTTCCATCCAATTTTTTATTTTTAAATGGAACATATATCTTAAAGGTAGAACCTTCTCCCTCCTTTCCTTCAGCAATGATGTAACCATTATGGTTTGTCATTATCTTGCTACATATTGCCAGTCCGATGCCTGTACCGGAATATTCATCTTTCCCATGAAGCCGCTGAAACGGCTCAAAAATCTTCTCGGAATATTCTGAAGGAAAGCCTATCCCATTATCAGAAACACTGATCATATAAAAGTTTTTGTCCGAATTCCCATGCAATGACATGATTTCAGCAGTATCCGCTTTCACACAGGTTATTTTTATTTCCGGTGTGGCCCTTTTGTATTTAATGGCATTGCCGATCAAATTGACAAAAAGCTGTCTGAATTGTGAGGGAATCACAGGTATGGTAGGCATAGGGCCAACTGACACCTGAACTTGATTTTCCAAAAGGTTTTCCCTTAAATCATCCAAAACCTCTTCCATCAATATATTCAGATCGGTGGAAGTAAAGCGGATTTTTTGGGAGCTGGTCCGGGAATAACTGATAAGGTCATCAATAAGCTGCTGCATGCGGTTGGCAGAGATCATGACGCGGTCCAGGTATTTTTGGGATACTTTCGAAATTACCTCCTTATCATTTTCAAATGTAAGTTTGAGAAAAAACTGAATCTTGCGGAGAGGTTCCTTCAGGTCATGGCTTGCAATGGAACTGAAAGAGGCCAGTTCGGTATTATTGCGCTCTAATTCCCTGTTTTGCTCTTTCAATTTAATATTGGCAGTTTTAAGTTCGGACACGTCTGTGGAAACACCGATATATTGTAATACCTTACCTTTTTCGTCCCGCTTAAATACAAGCCCCTGGGACAACTGACAGGTCCAACCTCCATCACGGTGTTGGATCCGGAATTCCATGTTGACCATTTTTTCATTCGATGATTTCCAAAGTTTTTGACGCTGCTTATTTACATGGTCCAGGTCATCATGATGGATCAATGGGGTAAAGATGTCCCGGGAATCCTTAACGACTTCTTCCGGCGTATATCCTGTACAGTGTTCTATTTGGGTATTTGCAAAAACAATTTTTCCTTTTTCAAAATCATAGATGTAAATCAAATTTTGGGTCATATTCAGGATGGATTCCAGAAAATTCTGCGATTCCTTAAGTTCACTGGTACGGATTTCAACCTTTTCTTCCAAAGCTGATGAAAAAATCTTCTGCTCATGTATATCGGTAGCCCCGCCTACATAACCCATAAATTCTTCCTTCAGGTTATACCTGGGGACTCCTTTAAAAAATACCCAGCGATATTCTCCATCTTGTCTTCTCAGCCTGAATTCAATACTGATCTGTTCCTTTGCTTTGAATCTTTTGTCAAACTCATCCTTTACCTTTTCCCTGTCTTCTTCAAAAATCCCTTTGGTCCAGCCCATTTCCTTTTCCTGTTCCATTTCCCGGCCGGTATATTCCAGCCAGCTTCTGTTAAAGAAGTTTATCTTTGTATCAGGTGTTGAAATCCAAAGTAAAAATGGGGCCGTATTGGCCATTACCCTGAATTTTTCCTCACTTTCCCGAAGGATTTTAGCCATTTTAAGTTCGGTCACATTTTCAAATGCCATCAGAATCAAGTCCTCAGAATGTTTTTTATTCAGAATTTTCCGGGCATTGATCAAAAGGCTGTGCTCTCCTATTTCCGGAAAATCACCTGTAATTTCAAAATCCTCTATAACTGTATTGCTGGGAATTATTTTTTCCAACAGTGTTCTCAGTTCCGGTCTATCCCATAGACTGTTGTGGAGTTCAAATATCAACCTGTCCTGGGTTTCCTTTTCCGTAGTCTTGAAATATTTATAAAATGCCTTGTTGGCTTTTTTTACCCGTAGATCGGAATCAAGTATCACCAATGCTTCCCTAATGGTTTCCACTATGGATTCAGCGTATTGCCTGGCTTTGACCAATTGATTTTCCTTGTCCTTCAGCTCATTATTGACAGTGATCAACTCCTCATTATTGGATTGGAGCTCCTCGGATGTGGTATCAAGTTCTTCATTTAGACTTTGAAGTTCCTCACTGCTGCTCAACAGCTCCTCATGCGCATTTTGTAGTTTATCATATGCCAACTTTTGCTCTTCTGAAACTCTCCAGATATCTTTTCGGAGCTGCACCAGTTCGGCTTCCAGCATCTTGATCCGCTTTTTATCAGTTTCATTTCCCCGGCCGGGATCATCAGAAATTATTCTGGATTGAAACAATACCATATAATGAGGATCGGATTCAGAAGGTATTGGAATGATATCAAAATCCACTACATAATCATTACTGTTGATATGAACGCCTTTTTTACTGACATTCCCTTTTTCCTTGGATTTCAAAAGCGCATTTTTCAATTCAAAAGCCAGGTCTTCGTGGGCCATTTTGAGGATATTCAGGCTTGATTCCCCTTCCGTATGTCCTATAAAGGGGCCCGTATCGCCATGGAAATGAATGATATCCCAATTCTTGTCCAGAATGACCCCTGCAGGAGTAAAACGGTTGAATATTATGGTATTTGCGATTTTAATAAAATCAGTTTCCGGTGGATCCATCGATGAATAGTCCGATGTCGTCCTTGATGTAGGAAGAAAATTACGCCGATAATTGGAACTAGTGTAGTGAATGCCGGGGCCCCCTTTTCGGGTATAGATTTTCTGGTTTTTAATCAGGGTATCATAAAGGTTTTCAACAGAATTTGTCGTTTCGGATTTTCCTATAAACAGGACACCTTTCTTATTTAATGCATAATGAAAATTTAACAAGGCTTTTTTCTGGATATCTTGGGTAAAGTAGATCAGCACATTCCGACAGGAGACCAAATCCATTTTGGAAAAAGGCGGATCTTTCAAAAAATTATGCACAGCAAATACGCACATGTCACGGATGTCCTTGATGATTTGGTAATTGCCATTTTTTTTGATAAAATATGTATTTAACCTGTTTTCCGATATTTTCAGCAAATCCTCCATTCTATAAAGTCCGCTTCTGGCAGTGGAAATAACTTTTGCCGAGATATCAGAAGCAAAGACCTGCACTTTATTGCTTAATCCATTTTCCAAAAGATATTCATGCATGCAGATGGCTAAAGAATAGGCTTCCTCCCCGGTAGAGCATCCTGTTGCCCAAATCCGGATGGTGTCCTGCTCGGTTTTGTTTTTGAGCAGTATCGGAAAAACCTTGTCCTTGAGTGAATCAAAAATATCCGAATCCCTAAAAAAGTAACTGACCGGAATCAGGATTTCATTGAAAAGCGAATCCTGCTCGGTATCATTGGATTTGAGAAAATCCAGATACTGCCCCATATTTTTATTAGAAGTGATCGCCATCCGTCGGGCTATTCTCCTGCGCAGGGTGGGTTGTTTGTAGTAGGTAAAATCATTACCGGACCGATGTCGGATAATTTTCAGAATCTGCTTGAATACTTCATCTGCCATAACTTCCTTCTCATTTTCTTCCAAAAAGGCTTGACTTCCCTTATAGGCATTTTTTACATGCTGCAGCCTCATGGGAATTTCTTCCGGTTTCAGTATAAAATCGACCGAACCGGAATTGATCGCATTTTGGGGCATTGCTTCAAAAGTCGCAGATTCAGGGGCTTGTGCTATAGTCACCCCACCTTTTTCTTTTACAGCTTTTAAACCCTCAATACCATCATACCCTGTACCGGAAAATAATACAGCGATGGCGCATTCTTGATGAACCTCCGCCAAAGACTTGAAAAACAGATCAATGGCCTGGTTTATTTTGCTATTTTTTTCCCGCGAGATGAGTTTCAGTAAGCCCCCCACTGCAGTGACAGTCTTATTTGCCGGCATGACATAGATATGATCCGGAGACAGATTGATATTATCGCGGATTTCATGTACAGGAATAGCCGTTAAGCTTGAGAGGATTTCAGTTAATGCACTTTTATGGTCCGGTGCCAGGTGCTGAATAAACACATAGGCCATTCCGGAGTTTTTATCAATATTTTTTATAAAATCTTTAAATGCTTCCAAGCCTCCGGCCGAGGCACCAATTCCCACAACTGGAAAATCCTGGTTCATTTTGGGAGGTGAATTTTGCTTGTTACTTCTTGGTGACATGTGATTGTTATTGGTTTACTGAAATTAAAATTCAAAGTCTTTCCCAATCCGAAATATCAATACATATATCCGGCCTTTTATCACATTGAATTAAAAAGAATTAAAAAGAATCCAAAAAATATATAATTAATATAAAGGTTGTTGTAATCCTCAGCCTTACCTTAAGAAGTCATAGCAATTATGAGAAATCAAAAAAATATGTCAGAGTAGCCGTCATTACGAATCCTTCTAGACCACCATTAAAAAGTTATCCTTGTTCATAGTGGAGTTAATGTATTGGTGGTTGGTGGTTATCACTTTAAAGAGAACAGATTTTAAGCTTTCAATGTTATTTGGCTTTTTGATGTACACATTGGCCCCGCCTATAAAACAATTCTCAATGTCCTCATCGGATGAAGATGTTGAATATATGGCTACAGATAATCCTGTCAACTTTTGACTGGCCCTGATTTCAGAAAGACTCTGAATACCTCCCTTGCGGGGCATATTCAAATCCAAAAAAACCAAATCCGGAAAATGAGATTCGGGATCATTCAGATATTTTAACAATTCATCTCCATCAGCCACAAATTTTATTTCTGTATTAAGGTCAAGCTGATTGATAGCCTCCTTGAAAAAAAGGCGATCGTCTTCATCATCTTCAGCCAAAACAATCCTGATTTTTTTCATAGATACCCAAAGTCTTTATTTTAAATTACTTATTAAATAGCTTAATTTTCAGAATCTGAGAAATTCCGTTTAGAAATGATTTTCTCAAATTGGGAAGCGGTCAATCCGGTCACTTTCTTGAATTGCCCCGAAAAATGTGCAGGACTGCTGTAATTTAACTTATAAGCAATTTCGGTCAAACTGTATTTACCACTCAACATCATGATTTTAGCTCGTTCGATCTTTTTGAGAATAATATGGGACTGAATTGTTATCAAGGTGTTTTCAGAAAATAAATTTGAAGCATAGGTATAATTAAGTTCCAATTTCTCCGAAATATAAGTCGAAAGGTTGTAATTATAATTTTCTTCAAAAGAAAGGAATTCATCAATGGCATCTTTGATCCTTTGGACCATCTGTTGCTGATGATTTGACTGAATATAAATCCCGTATTCCAGTAGATTAAGTTTTAATTTATTATAGTCCTCACTGTTGATATCATTCATAAGCTCAATATGTCCGGTGCCGCTATAGGAATATTCAATGCCTAACTTTTCTATCTCTTTTTCAATTACTTTCCTTACTAAAGTATGTGTTTGATAACCTAATACCTGTTTCATAATATGTGAAATTTTAAAGTTTCGATTTAGTTTAGAACTCTTCAATATGACCTTACTTTGCAGGATTAATCCTGCTAATTTTTCGATTTCAACAAATATTCAGCCATTCTCTTAACGTGCATTAAAATGCAAAGAAATGTTAATATCTATTGAATGGATATACAAATTATTTCGGTATTCTTATATAATTTCTGTTATTTAAATATAGTTTTATTTTTTTCCTTAATTGTTTTATACTTTATCAATTCTTAATTGATCAACAGGGGAATCTCAGATCATTTAAAACACTATAGAATCCTCGGTTTTTTTAAAATCGACAGAAAATATTTCTGTCAAAGTCTTCACTAGAATTTTGGTGTCATTGGGTTTCTTAAGATAACCTGCAGCTCCAAATTCCTTTGCCTTGGCAATATCCTTTTCATTATTGGAGGTACTGAAAATAATTACGGACACATCAGGTATCATTTTTTTCTCGCGGATATGCCTGAGACAGTCAAACCCATTCATCAAAGGCATGTTCAAATCCAAAAAAACTAAATTTGGGGGCAAATTCATTTCAGCCAGCTTTTTGATTCCCTCAACGCCATTATTGGCAAAAACACATTCAACACTAGGATCAATATGTGCTACTGCCCACTGGAAAAACAACTGATCATCAATGTCATCATCGATCAATAATATCCTCTTAGAAGTATTCATCAGTTTGTTTGATTGATTAAATACAATATATACTTGATAAGTAGATCGTTACATACATTTATCATGAATGTGCTGGTTAGAGATGTATTATTGGTGATTAGAGGGAAATACCCAGATTTTGAATATCAAATCAAGATTGGAAAATTTAAACAATTCTTTTGAATAATTGTTTAAAAAAATTTGAAAATAATTCAAAGTTAAACCTATAGAAAAAAACAGAAGAAGCCATTAATTACAATTACAAAGTCATTAAACAAAATTCAAATCAGATAATCGTAAAAAAAATATAAAAGCAAACCAAGCAAACATATCAAAAGAGTATTTGCATGGCCCACTTTTCAGTATTACAATAATTGATTTTTATTATCCTAAAAATCAGAAGATTATTTTCTCATCTTCCGCCAAACCCAATCCGTATTTTTTTAATAGTTACACGGTACCGCTCCTAGTTGTTGGTTAGTGAGATATTCCTTTTGGAAACAATTTTCTCAAATTGGGAAGCGGTCAAACCGGTGATTTTTTTGAATTGCGCAGACAAATGGGATACACTACTGTAATTTAGCTTATAGGAAATTTCATTTAGTTTATATTCTCCACTTAACAACATGGTTTTGGCACGGTCAATTTTTTTAAGGATAATATAAAACTGTAAAGTTGTCATCGTCATTTCTGAAAATATATTGGAAATGTAATTGTAACTCAGGTTTAGTTTATCCGATATATAATGTGAGGTTGTGTAATTATAATTCTCTTCACTGAATATAAAATCATCAATGACATCTTTAATCCTTTGAATTAATTGTTCCTGTTGATTTTCCTGAACATAAATCCCATATTCCAATAGATTCAGTTTTAAATTTTCATAGACCTCTTTATTTATTTTATTTAAAAACTCAATTTGGCCACAGTTGGTATAGGAAAATTCAAGTCCAAATTTTTCTATCTCTTTTTCAATTACTTTTTTTGCCAGGGCATGCGGGTTATAATTTAAGATCAGTTTCATAAAATGTTTAGTTTTTAAGGTTATTACTTAGTTTAAAACTCCTTATTAAAATTTGTAAAATCCTATTATTTAAGGAGATCCCATCTATTTTTTGAATAATAGCAAAGATTTTGCCATTTATTGGAAATAAATTATTGCAAATTACAATTGTAATTTTAGCTTCACATTATAGATTTTTTGGATTTTATTGTAATTAAATTAGACATTGAACTGGAAAATATTGATGTTGTTATTGGCTTTGAAAGCTGTCCGTCATTTTATAAGTCCGGAAGACTACATTTTTTTGGGTGAATCTTGTTTCAATTTAAACATTGCACAATTGTTGCTAATTACATTCTTCCAAATTCAATATTGAAAATGAATTTACATTACTTTGTCTAATTAAATTTTAGGGAACAAACCTGCCAGGTTTAAAAGCTTTATATTAAACAGATTCAAGCACAAAGGTAAACCTGGCAGGTTTTTAGCCCCATTCCGGTTTAATCTATATTTTATGAAGCTCGAAAAACATCATGCTTGAGCGGTCAAGAAAACTCCATCTTCGTTGGTTATTTACAACCTCTGTTTTCCTATTGACGGTACTGTTCATAGGATATGTTCAATTCAGTTCCAATCAGCGATGGTCTGAAAATTCACAGGTGTCTGATGACTTTTTAGTGGATTTGGCAATTCTTTATGAGGAATTTGAGAACTTGGAAAAAATGGTTCTCTCTCAGAAAGCCAATGCCAATTCAGGTCATTTGGAAGAGTTTTTCGATTCCAAAAACAAAATTGAGGACCAATTAGCCGAATTGGAGTTTTACATCGGAAAAACAGATATTGAAAATTCTGACCTGGACAGTTTGGTATCCCTGAGCAACAGTTACCTCAATAACAATCAGAAACTTTTCTTGGAAAAAACCCAAACACAAGAGATAGAGGTTGGGCTGGAAGATCAAATGGATTTATCTGGTTTAGAATTGTTTGGTTACCTGGATGCACTGAGCAAAAAAGAAAAGGAAGCAATATCAGGTCAATTTATAAAATTCAGGCGTTTTTGGGAGGTGTATTTTTTAGTAGCTATTGGATTGTTGATATTCCTCTTTATCGTTGGGTTTGTTTATCACCGTATGATCAATTCAGAATTCGATTCCTGTGACGAGGCAGTGCTTCAGAATAAAATCAACCGTGAAATGTTCGAACATGCGGAGAAGCTTGCAGGATTAGGTCATGGATTCTTCAATTTAGATTTGAAAAAGATTTATTTTTCATCCAATCTTTATGGAATCCTGGGTTTTCAGCCAAAGGCATTTCCCCCCTCCATTAAAGGATATCTTAGGCATATCCACCCTGAGGATAGAGCCAAGGTGATTGACACCATGAAATCCCTGTCCCTTACTAATAATACCATTCAGACCAATATCAGGATAATTACTGATTCAGGTGAGATAAAGTACGTGGAAGTCCTTGCTGTTTTGAAGATTGAAAAAAAAGAGAGCATTGTGATTTTTATAAACAGGGACGCGACACCTGAAAAGGTTGCAGAACTTAAATTACTTGAGTTAAATCAAGACCTCACCTTACAGAACAGAATGTTTAAACATGTGAAAGAAATTGCCTCTGTAAGTTATTTAATCATTGAAATTGAAACAAATTCCGTCACCTTTTCTGATAACCTATTTCGGATGCTCGGTCTGGAACCGGATTCTTTTAAAGCCGCAAAGGAAATACTCCTTTCATTTGTGATTGAAGAGGATAAAATCATAGTTTCAGATTGGCTTGATCCGCAATCCAAAGTGGAAGATTTGAAACATCTTCCGGTAAAATTTAAAACTATCAACAGGGAAATTAAATTTATCAGCCTGAGTAGGGAGTTTTTTGAGGATACAGGAAAGATCCTTTTGATCACACTCAAAGACGTGACCTCTGAAGCGCGCATCAACCAACAGCTTGCACTTCAGAATCAGGAGCTTTCCCGAAATAACGCTGAATTGGCGTCATTTAACTACATTGCCAGTCACGACCTGCAGGAACCATTACGCAAAATCCAGACTTTTGTCTCCCTGCTTGATTCCTTGGAAGACCTCAAGCTAACCCAAAAAGCAAAGGATTATTTCTCCGGAATCCAAAGATCAGCAAACAGGATGCAGCTTTTGATTCTCGATCTTCTCCAATTTTCAAGGGTTTCAAAAGTTGAAAAGAATTTTGAACTGACAGATCTAACTATTATCCTAAGGAATACAATGGATGAACTTAGTTTATTGATTGAAGAAAGTAAGGGTATGGTCCATGTGAATGAACTTCCCACAGCAGAAGTCGTACCCCATCAGATGAATCAACTGTTCAAAAATCTGATTCAGAATTCCCTGAAATTCCGAAACGAAGATGTCCCCGTTAGTATTCAAATCACCTCTGAAATTCCAACGGAACAGGAATTGGATCAATTTCCGGATTTTCATCAAGATGATCTCATTAAAATCACCTTCGCCGACAATGGTATTGGCTTTGATCAGATTCATGCTGAATCGATCTTTGTCATTTTTAAAAGACTACATGGCAGATTGGAATTTCCGGGTTCGGGTATCGGACTTGCCATATGTCAAAAGATAATTGAAACCCACAAAGGAAAAATATCCGCTTCGGGCAGTCCCGGTGAAGGAGCAAAATTCACCATAATAATTCCCAAGTACCAGCGGAATGGTGAATCGGAATAAGTTGATCTGTTTGAACAGATCTTACTTTTTCAGATTTAATTTTGAAGAAACCTGCCAGGTTTGTTTAAAGTAATTACAATAGTTTCCCAAGGTTATAGCATTAAAAACCTGGCAGGTTTTTTTGCCCGGGGAATTATGATTTTGGATTCCTTTTTCCTTTGGAGTCAAATATCACTTCTTCATCTCTGCCATTGACCGGATAAAATTTCACTTCATAGAACATTTCGTTATTTACCTCCCTCTTGATGATTTCGACAATCAAGGCTTTGTTGAGAAGGCTGTCCGTTTTGATTTCGTCTAAAATCAACTGTGGCAATTGGATGGTATCCATATCTCCGCTTCTTTCATTTATATTTCTCCCCTCGCGAAAGTTCATTACCGTATCATGTCCAGGAAAATCTTCCTCAAGAGAATCCGCAGAGATTTCGCTACCTGAGATATCATCTGTATCATGAAATTCACTGCTTCGGTTGGTGCAGGATAAATTGACGGCGATTATCATGCACACACTTAGGAAGTGCTTAGCCAAATGTTTCATATCTATATCTATGTTTTACCTTATAGTAGAAATAATTTTTCACTTTACTGAATCTTTATATCAAACGATAAGCAAACCTTTAGCCGGCAAAGTGCATTTCCTGCGGTCAGATCTGAACTGATCGTTAAAATGATCAAATGACCAATGGTCAGATTCTCAACAAATATTGGTCGAATAGGAGGGGCAGTTCTCGGAATTTCGGAGTGGAACAATGTGGGTATAAAAAGTAACAAAATTGGAACTGTTCTTCCCTTTGTGTTTTAAAACAGTCAGAGTTCAATTACTCGGTTTCAGATATATAAAGTATTTATTTTGGGTATTTTTCAAGGATTATTATTACAAATTGCCCTAAATAAGGTCTTTCATTAATTATTTGTATGGAATCATAGATGGGATTTTAATGCGGTATCGAGGTAGGAATGATAATTGGACTTTCTATTTTAAAATTTTATAACTAAACCAAAATAATTATGGAAAATTCAAGAAGACAACAAATAATTTCGGGTTCAAGCCTGGAAGGCACCGATGTAAGGACACCTGCTGACGAAAGTATCGGAGATATTAAGGACATTATGATAGATCTCCAATCAGGCAAGATTTCATATCTTGTGCTTTCAGTAAACACAGGTTTTCTGAATCTGAATAACAAATACTTTGCAGTCCCTTTAAAAGCTTTCACTTTCAATTTTGGAGATGATTATACTAACAAGGATGTTCTGGTATTGGATGTTTCCAAAGAAAGATTAGAAAGCTCGCCGGGCTTCGACAAAGACAACTGGCCTACACATGCTGATTCTGAATTTGTGGATTCAGTTAATTCATTTTATGATATTGATGAAAGAAACGAATCTTCCGGATTTGGCAATTCCCGTGATTCTGACTTGGATGATGCAAGATCAAGTGATTCCACTCTTGGTGAATCCAGATATGATAATATGAGAAGATAATATAGGGCTTATAAATGTGTAATAATTGAAGGCAGGAAAAAATTTCCTGCCTTCAATTTTTTTGATAAAGACAATTTGATAAAAACCGTTTTAAGCCGGAAATTAAATAAACATTCCTTTGTTTTATGTAATAAATTCTAATATACCTTTGCCGATTTTTGTCTTAATCAAGGTGCGCTAAAAGACCGTATCTCATACCTTGCTACATACTTCAATTGCATTACACCAACGAGACAAAATATGATGGGACAATTTATAATTGATGGAAATCCGAATTATTTACACACTAAGGATACCAAAGTCCTGAGTGGCATGTTTCGGGACGGGGAAAGTACAGAAAGGGCTTATAGTTACCTTATTGAAAAGGGGTATTCCACGGATGAGATCAATCTGTTGATGTCAAATCAGACGCAGAAAAGGCATTTTGTCGATATTTCAGAAGATACTGAGGTGGAGGCCGGAGACTATGCTGTCAAAGGTTCAGATATTAAAGAAGGAATAGTTGCAGTAGGTACCACTGTCCACATTGAAGGAAATGAAATCTTTATTGCAGGACCATTGGTTGAGGGTTTGGAAGGGAATCGACTTGCAGGTGGTATAATTGAAAGCTTTGTTAGTTGTGGCATGCCTGAAGCATGGGCAAAATTATATGATTCAGGAATCAGGGAAGGCAATATTGTAATCATGCTTACCCCAAAAGATGATGCAGATGCTGTTTATATTCAAAGTAACTGGAAGAAAAATCAAGGAGAAGAAATTCATTTTTAAGCTCACATAAAGTACTATCAAGGGCTTCTGAGGAAACTCTTGGATTTTTTTATACTTATAAGCCAGGTAATTCTGCCCAATACTTGTTTCGGCTAAAATCTGATTGATCAACCTAGCAAAATCCAATTATGAAAGACCTTACCCAAAATCACATGGATGAGGTAAGATTTATTTCTATTATTAAAATCAGATAACCAATAATGGGCATGAATATTGGAACTGTAAACCATGAATATAATAATTCAGAGGGATAGAATCTCCTGATTTTAGAACTGATTCTGAAATATAAAATTTAATCAAGTAAATTAACTAAATAGATATCTTATGGGAATTGGACTGATTATTTTAGTTTTGCTGCTTTTTATAGGTGGATTTATAACAGTTGGATATTTGAAGCGGAAAAAAGATAAAAAAACCTAACGGGATTATCGTATCGGCTTGGAATTATGTCACTACAAATAAAAAATCCAAATGAAAATCGCCCGTTTGTTAACTTTTCCATTTTGATATTTCTTTTGTCTAATCACTTCTCACCCACCACCCCAATACCATCCCCAATAATCCTTCGGAAAGCTTCAATAGTCAAAGGCTTAGAAATGTATTCACCTACAGATTCATAAGCCAAAGCCCGATTGATGTCTTCGGGATTTAAGGAACTACTGGAAACAATGATTTTAAACATACCCTTTACTTTAGGGTCAAGTTTTTGGAACCTTTCCAAAAACCCCCATACGTTCAGCGTAGGCATTTCCAAATCCAAAATGATGAGATAAATAACCTTACCTATAGTAGGTGCGGTTTCAATTTCCCGGTAAATAAATTCGAGGGCCTGAAATCCATTATGGAATTCCAAAATAGTTCCGTGGTATCCTACAATTTCCAGAAATTTTCTATGGATAAGATTTAATAGAGAATCATCATCAATTAAAATGACTTTCTGCCAGAGGTCGGTATTTACCATTCAGAAATTTGTGGTTAAGGGTTTATTGAAAGAGGAGTAAATGAACTTTATAATGCTGTTATATGAATTTCCGCATAAATACAAGTTGCGAAGTTTTCTATATCAATGGCTGGAATCCCGATACCTATCGGGACGAAGACGGAAGTAAGCAGCAAACTATGGTCCAACCTCAGATCTGGTAGTTTTTCCCCTTTACTTGTATCGTTGTGGATATCCATATCCGGTTATTCGAAAATATAATAAATCTTGACATTTATCAAGAAAATGCGGTAAGGAAACAGGTTATTTCCCTTTAAATCTGTCACTTTCGTCACTCGGTTGGTTTTTGGCTTTTTCGCTGATTCCCATTTCATCCACTCCACCGGTCTCTTCTGTATCCGTATCAGGAACCGGTCTTGATGGATCCGGGGAAATAAATTCTTCGGCAGGTTGTTCACTGCTTTTCCGGTTACCTTTCTCCGGCAAAAGGCCTTTAGCGCTTTTTTTGGAATTTGAATCTGAGGTTTTCATATATGATTGTTTGATTTGGCCAGCGTTTGAATTTTCATTTTAAGTATTATATCAGAACCCGAGTCGATAGGGTTCGTCCAATTCACGTTCGGTTTTAACATTTCTTAAATAGATGGACCGGTCATCTGGGTCATCATGCCCATCGCCCGGGAAAATATCGTCACCGTCCTCGCGGGTTGGAAATTCCCGGTCTTTTTTATCCTTGCTAGGATCATGGATTTCTTCATTTTCCTGTTCCGGATCATATATATCTTCTTCACCCTTCCAATCAGGAGTAGATGAATTATCTGGATATTCTTTCTCAAACCTAAATTCGGGAGACAGGAAAAGATTTCCCCAACCATTCCACATGGCAGGGAACACTATTCCGTGTAGAAGATTTTTATTGGGTTTTTTTGTGTAAGGCGCAGGCATACCTACTGAGGGTTGAATTGCTGATTTTACGGTTTGCATCTTTTGATTTTATGGTTAGAATAAAATATTACCAATTGTCAGACCGAAAATCCAATCACTGATCAAAATGGAATACGGGATAAAAAAACTACCAAAATCACCAATTTATGGCAAAAACTCACCACAATTAAGTCGCCATCGATAATAGCAGAAAACAGGCCTACCATAAAAACTTCACACAAAGGATAATTTTTGTGACACTTTGATAAACTGTGCTTAATCAGAGGATCTAAAAAGTCTGTTAAATTACGGCATAACCATTTCATACCCAAAAAATTCATGTTGAAGCCGCCCTTTGTTTATTTATGAAGACAATCGCCAACTTTTGGACTATACTACCGCAAGTGCAATGTTACTGATATCCCTACCATAGATATTTCTGAGGTACACTTTATTTTCTATTGATTTAATAACGGCACTGC
This sequence comes from Aquiflexum sp., assembly GCF_041749095.1. GTDB lineage: Bacteria > Bacteroidota > Bacteroidia > Cytophagales > Cyclobacteriaceae > Aquiflexum. Next base: position 22,310 of record NZ_JBGTCA010000216.1, read on the forward strand.
CAAAATCCACCTCTGATAACTTTGAGATCAGGTTTAAAGTCCCCGGACTGAATACATTGATCTCCATCAGCTTATTTCCTACTATATCTACCCCGACCAGAAACATTCCATCCTGAATCAGTTTCGGTTTTAAAATCCTGACCAGGTCAATCATTTCCTGATTAACTTCCGCAAGATCTCCTTTTCCTCCTGCATGGAGGTTGCTCCGGATATCACCTTCTTTGTTGGTCCTTTTCAATGCCGCAAATTTCCCCTTCTCTTCCAATGGCACACCATTCATTAGAAAGAACCTGGTATCACCATTTTTTGCATCGGGCAAATACTCCTGTGCGATGATAAACCCATCCAATGAAATTGCCTCAATGATCTGGTTCATATTTGCTTTTGAATTTTTATCTACCACAAATATATTTTTCCCCCCGGATCCCTGTAAAGGTTTTAGGATCATTTTATGTTTTTGTTCTTTATAGAATTCCTCAATTTCGAGCGGGTCTCTCGTAATAATGGTTCTTGGCCTCAAAATCTCAGGATAATGCTCGAAATACATTTTATTGATAGCATTTGAAAGACTTTGGGGATGGTTGAGAACAATCACGCCGTCCCGGATTGCAATTTGGCCAAAAATATAAGGTGCGGATTGTGCCCAGTTGCGGCTATTGATATCTTCAGAAGGATCGTTCCTCAAAAACAACACATCAAGGTCTACCGAACTTATCTTGTTAGGATCGGAGGTCAGAAGGGCTTTAAGATAAGTTTCACTGGATTTAAAACTTCGTTCCCCAACTGTCCTCGATTTTGCAATCATGTGTCCATCTGCTGAATATCCAAGGTCACCCACCCCGGAAACATAAACTTCATGTCCTCTTTTATGCGCTGAAAAGGCAAGGTAGATAGTAGTATAAACAGCTTTTTCTGTAAAAATATCGTTGACTACGAATGCGATTTTCATTTTATTAATGGGTTTATTTGGTTAGATCGTCCAATGAAATCCCTGTTTTGATTTTCTCTAATCTAACTTTCGATTCAACAGAGTTGAGATAGGAGGGAAGCATTGGCTTTTTTAAAATCCTGACATGGGCAAGTTCTTCAATTAACGGTAAATGTTCCAATGCAAATTTCCCTCCAAATAATAAGGAAAGCTCACCACCTTGATGAATAAAATCAAGTACCTGTATCAGTCCCTTGAGATAGATGGAATCTTTGGTATAACCTCCCCCACGATGCACCCTCATGCTGATAATGAATGCTGTTTTGCTACTAAATCCGTATTCCTTCAACAGTAAATTAAAAGTTTCGATGAAATCCGCCCCGTTTATCAGTGAATCCACCGCCATTACCCTTGCAGCCAAAACCTTCAACCGGTTGATATCCAATCCACCCACCAAATACTCAGACAATACTGCCAATCCCTCTTGGGTCTGTTCGTAACCGGCAAAACCTGAATACATCAATCCAAGAGGTTGGAGATGGCCATTGCAATAGGTCAGTAAGTGTGTTCCCACCTCGTGCTGAATCAGGGCATCCATTCTTGAAGCGCTGATACATAGATTCTTTCCAATTGACAATTCCGGACCGGATACAATCAAACTATTTACATTGTCCTTTATTTTCACCTTGAGCGTCAGGTCAGGGAAATAAGACCGGTATTTGTCCAGTTCCAATTCTGCATAGTGAGCAAAAGTTGCAGCATCCACCGTTTGGTTCTCCTCTTGTTCATTTTCGAAACCATTATTTAACAATGAAATCGCACTGTTTCTTACACTTCGATCGACTTCTCCATAGATACTCCTGCTTAAATGGAGGAATCTCTTCGAACCCCGTTCTTCCAACATGATCAGTTGCTTTTCCAATTCCATGCGTTTGTCCCTCAATAAATAAGCTAATGTGGGATGATCTAAATTTTCCAACCTGATATTAAAAAGTTTCCTTTTTTCTATTTCCGGATCCAAGGAGATCAGGCGATAGGTGAAGTTGGGAAGCTTTGAAAATTTATTTTTCTTGAAAATCTTCCATTCCTCTGTACTGTTAACCGGCGTTACCCTAAGGATAAAATCCAACTTTTCGCTGATGTCAGAAATCTCCTTATCCGCATCCTTTGCCAAGTTATCCAACTGTGTTTTTCCCAAGCTGAGGTAATGCTCAAATTTATTGTTTGATTGTACACGTACAAATTCGTATGCGGCAAGCTTGATCACACTTGCAAATTTTCTGCTCATTTTCCTAAAGAACATAGGGTATTCCAGCCGGTTTTCTACGTCCCTGAAAATAGAAGGGAAGGCAATTCCCAAAAGTAAAGTACCGGTCTTTTTCAGGACATCCAAAGGAATCAAAGGCTCTAAATTTTCAGGATGTCGCTGAGGGGATTCTTTTAAAATAATCTGAAGCCTTGGCAAATGGCGCTTGAAATCAGAAAATCCTTTTTGTAAAACATCGATGGTCGCTGATGTTTTTTTTCCCGGATACCAGATCTCAATATTGTTTTGGCTTTGATGAAGGTCATTGTTCCAGATTTCCAGAATCAGAAAGGTTTTGAAATCGCTGACCGCTACTTCTATCAATTTTTTCAACAAATCCTCGACATTCAGGTCTGCCCTTGCAATCAGAAATGCTCCTTGGGTCCTGACAAGAGAAGAAAGGTAATACTGCGGGGTTTCAATAAACCGATAGACGCAGATAAATGGTAATTTCTGATCGATTACCAACAGACCTTCATTAGGCAAATCAACAGAGATAAACTCTCCATTTTTGAAAGAATCAGAAATACGGGCAATCTGGATCGGATCAATTTGGCTGACCATCTAGCGTTTTGTTTAATATATTCAATACATGATAAGTGGAAGAATGGACCATATCTGAAATCAATCTGATGTCATTTTCAAAACCTTTTCCGGTATGTTCATCCATGAATATTTTTTTGAATTCAATGCTTATGGGGCATATAGCATCTCCATACTGTTCGAATAGCCATTTCCCGAAATATCCTCCTTTAAATTTGATGTTTTCCCTTACATCCAAGTTGCGGCCTTTAAAGTCAAAGTTTCTAAAACATTCCAGCAGGGTTTGCACCTCCGTTTGCCATAATTCCCGGTTCATATTGCCGGTACCCAAATTGACATCAGGATTTGTAAATCGATCTGCTGTTTTACCTTTCCCATCCCTTTGATGATTGTAACTGTGAATATCATACACAACGATTTTTTCATGGAAAGAAAATAATTCATCGAAATATATTTTGGCGGATGCATAAAAATCATCATAAAACCTTAAAGACCTTTCCAAAAATTCGGGTGGGAGTGGCTTTTTCCATACTTCCAATCCCCAGGCGTCCTCAGGTATTTGATACACTGCTTTATCCCTAGGTCTGTTTACATCTACTTCAAACCGGGAATGGTGAACAATGATCCGGTTATCCGAATTGTTTGTCCAAATGGCCGTGAATGGATCTTCTTCCCTTAACCTCGCGGCGTCGTCCAAAGAAAATAAGTTTTTCAGTTCCTTCCTGACCTCATGTCCATCATGAATTGCAGAAATCACCAAAGATGAAGAGCCTTGAATAAATGAAAATCGCTGATCCATATCTAATAAATTTTATTAGAATGATCTAAAATCATGCCCTATAAAACCAATAATTTATATTGAAGCCAATATTAATCTTGATAATAAAAGACAAAAATGTGTGCTGAGTGTAAGCCCGTACAGCTTGATTGTTATGGTACTTAAGAAGCCGGATTTTGCATGAGCAGTAAGTAAATGACGACACTCCACTTAAAAAAAACAGAATGATAGTTAAACTGAAACAATGTTGACCGTAGTTTAAATGAAACATCCGACAAAACGGTATTATCCTTCACAAGAATAATCTCATTCAATTTATGAATAGATAAGTTCATCTCCATGCGGATAAAGGTAAAATGAAAGATGTCCTTTTTCTTTACAAAATTCGAAACGATGTTTACAAAAATTATTGAAAACCGTGGCAGTTTTGAGGTCCATATAAAAAAAAATAAAGGGAAGCCAATCTTTACAAAAGCTCACTGTCTGACTGTACTTCCCTGTTCTTTCATTTCTTAGTCTGCTCCTTCTTGTCCAAAAACAGTATCGTTCTGAGGATTTCTATTAGGGTCAGCACAGAAAATTTGAAAATTTTAATCCATATTTTTAGAAACTGGCGAGAAATATAAAACAGGACGCCAAAGCGACTTCTGGTAGTTTCATTTCTGTTTTTAACCGGTGCTTCAAAAGGCTGTTTATCTTCGGATTTTAAGCTGGTCATGTTCATGTCTAGTATTTTTATTGAAATTCTTGAAGTTCAATTGTCAGACCGAAATTGATGTGACCTGATAAATTGAAGAAATTGGGCAAAAAAACGTTGCCTTTGTCTATATTTTTCCAAAAAATTTGACATATGTTTAAAAGAGCCTTGGTGGAGTTGATTAGCACTGAACAATAATTACACACCATGTTGTATTTTGGTAACACTTAGATAATGAAAATCCATTTGGATTGGGGCCTTAGGCAATTCGAAAAGGGTTTAAATTTGAAAAACCATATTGCATCAATAGGTGTTAATGCTAATTCCATTGAATTAAAATTGTCAGCATATGTTTTGTTCCCTGATTCCAGGTTAAATTGTAATAATTGTAATAATAGACTCTGATAATCACCAAATGACACCAAAATGGAATTTTTAGAAAAATTAGAGTTTTTCGGGCCTTATAAAACTCTCCTCTTATTTATAGGTTTGGCTATTCTTGCGGCAACCTACCTGCCAAGATTCCTTTCTTCCTACCCGGTTTCAATGCCGATGGTCGTACTGGGTCTGGGATTAATCGCAAGTATATTTCCCTTGAACGTTGATCCTGATTTAATCTATTCCCATACATGGCTTTTGGAACATGTGACGGAACTGGCTGTCATTATAGCTCTGATGGAGGCAGGGCTAAAGATTGACCGGCTTTTTGAGTGGAAAACATGGAGAATACCCTGGAGATTGCTAAGCATTACAATGCTCCTCACTATATTTTTGATTGGGATTACAGGTTGGTGGATTGGGGGACTTTTGCCGGCGACAGCATTGCTATTGGGTGCGGTGGTCGCACCGACCGACCCTGTCCTGGCAAGTGATATTCAAGTTGCGGGACCTAACCAAGGTGCCAGAGATGAAGAGTCAGGTAAAGAAGAACATGAACCAAACAGGGCAGAGGATGAGGTAAGGTTCTCCCTGACCTCAGAAGCAGGTTTAAATGACGGATTGGCATTTCCATTTACTTATTTGGCGATTTTTTTAGCCGGAGCCGGATTAAGTCAGGAACTGATCTGGTCTTGGGTTGCAACTCACGTAGTTTATAAGATTGGAATAGGTGTGTCCATAGGCTATTTTGGAGGGTGGCTTGCCGGAAAGTATCTTCTTACACTTCCAGCTTACAGTGACCATTCCAAAGCAATCTCAGGATTGTCATCCTTGGCTCTTACCCTCATTCTTTATGGAATCACAGAATTAGTGGCAGGTTATGGTTTTATTGCCGTTTTCGTTGGCGCACTGACATTGCGCAGATATGATCCGGATCATTTAAAGCACTCAAACCTCCATAGCTTTATCGATAAAGTTCAACGGATATTGACCAGTTGCCTGATACTGGCATTTGGTATTGTTTTAGGGCTGGGATTTTTGGTTGATGTCACGGTGGTCGAGATTATCATTACAGTTTTAATTGTCTTCTTTATTCGGCCTTTGTCCGGAATTGTTGGGCTCATAGGTTCAAAACTTCCAAAAAAAGAAATTTGGGCCATCAGCTTTTTGGGACTAAGGGGAATAGGATCACTGTATTATTTCTTTTATGCCATAAATATCCACGATTTTGAAGGAAAGAATTCGGTTTTAACCATACTGATGCTGACTATCCTCTTTTCTATTATAATCCATGGATTTCTGGGACCTCTGATTATGAAGCATCTCGATTCAAGAACCCGTCAATTATCCTGAATTTTCTTGAAGATTAGCTTTGAATTTCCTCTCGAGCTATCGAAATAAAATCAGCACCGTTTCAAAGCTCCCCAATTAAAATTCGATGAAAAAGAAGCATTCCTGATTTTCCGGAATTTCAAAGAGGAATTGATTAATTTCCGCCCTATATTCAATTGCAATTATAATTTCTATTTATCTGAATCACTTAACATCTCAAAAATGGAAAATCAATTTATAGAATTTTTCCGAAAACTGTTTGACACATCGGATTTTCCAGCCAGATGGAATTGCGGACAGTGGTCTGATTTTCATGGATGGTTATATATCATCAGTGACCTGATGGTCTGGTCAGCCTATTTCGCCATTCCTGTATTCATTTTAGTCTATGTTTATAAAAGGCGAGATGTTCGATTTCATAGCATATATTTTCTTTTTGCGGCTTTTATTCTCTCCTGCGGAGCCACCCATTTGATAGACGCCGCTATCTTTTGGATACCCATGTACCGGTTGAGTGCCCTTTCGCTTTTTATTACGGGAGTGGTGAGTTGGACGACAGTTATTTACCTTATCAAACAGGCTCCAAAAGCGCTTTCACTGAAAACAGCCGAAGAATTGGAAGTTGAGGTAGAAAGCAGGATAAAAGCTGAGGAGGAGTTAAAAATCAAGCTCAGACAACTCAATGAAGCTCAGGCCCTGGCCCGTATGGGTTCCTGGGAATGGGAAGTAGCTCCCAACAAGCTTTGCTGGTCGGATGAATTGTTTAATGTTTACGATCTTCCTGTTTCTTCCGTGGGATTGTCCTTTGAGGATTTTTTAGGTTATGTTCATCCTGAGGATAAGGAGTATGTGGGAGATACCATAAAGCAGGCATTAATTGATAAAAAGTTTCCTGACTTTTATCACCGGATTGTTACTCCCAAAGGAAATGTCAAAACACTTCATGCAAAGGGAAACATCATCCTGGATCCGGAGGGTGAAATAGTCAAAATGATTGGTACCGGACAGGATGTAACCAATCAAAAACAAGCCGAACAGGCATTGCTTTATAAATCGAGAGAGCTTCAGGAGGTCAATAAGGAATTACAAAAATTTGCTTATGTCGCTTCTCATGACTTGCAGGAACCTTTACGTAAAATAAAGACTTTTATCTCTCTTCTGGAGCCGCGGATGGCTTCAATTTATGAGGATGAAAAATGCAGTGGCTACCTCCAAAAGATGGGTGCCGCAGCCTCCAGAATGCAGAATCTAATGCATGATATTCTGAGTTTCTCCCGGATTTCGTCGGCTACTGTTGAATTTGAAAATATTGATTTGAATGAGGTGGTAAATGATGTTTTGGTTGATATGGAAATTTCTATCCTGAGCTCCCAGGCTAAAATCAACGTACAGCGTTTGCCGGAAATCACAGCGAGTGAATCTCAATGGAGGCAGTTGTTTCAGAACCTAATAAGCAATGCCATCAAATACGCCAAACCAGGGTCCACCCCTGTAATCGATATCAGTTCGGAAATCATCCAAGGAACTGCCATACCTTCAAATTCACCTATGAAATCCCGATATAAATTCAAGGAGTGGGATGAGAATTACTATTGGGCCCGTGAAAAATTCTGCAGCATTTCTGTCCGGGATCAAGGTATTGGCATAGAACCTGAATATTACACCAAAATTTTTGAGGTATTTCAACGGCTTCATTCTCTAAAGGAATATGAGGGCACGGGAATAGGATTGGCCATCTGTAAAAAGATAGTTGATTATCATCATGGCATTATTTATGTTAATAGCCCCAACGATGATACTGTTTTCACTATTGTCGTACCGGTTTCGCAAGACAATTTTGAAGATAATCCACAAAATCTATAAATAGCCCTAAAACAAAATTTTATGGAAATTGCATTTAAAAGCCGCACTGGAATTCAATATATAAATAACCTTTCCAAAACACCAATAATAGTTCCGCTTGACAAGGCTGAAAGCCAGGTAAATAATCGATTAGAAATCATCATAGCTGATGATGATGAAGATGATCAGGAACTGTTGGCAGAAGCTATCAGTGAAATATCTTCAAATACCAATATCAGATTGGCCGGTAACGGAAAAGATCTTATGAAAAAGCTTCGGGAACTTACTCTTCCGGATTTGGTATTTCTGGATTTGAATATGCCCCTAATGAATGGATTCGAATGTTTGGAATTAATAAAAAAGGATCCAAAATTAAAGAATGTTCCGGTGCTGATATATTCTACCTCAGCCAATCCAGATCAGATTGAAAGGACCTTCCAGGATGGCGCACACTTATATATCCAAAAACCAAGCAATATAACTGAGTTGAAGAATATTGTTAAAAAAATAATGGATATCACCTGGGATAATTCAGCTCTTCGACCCACAAGGAAAGAATTTTTGTTGGGAGGTTAATTTTGGACTTGTGCAATAAAATTCACTATACTTCCTATCTATAAACATCACTCGAAAAAAATAATACTTAACAATTTGGGAAGTGTCGAAATTTTATATTCATTTGATGAAATTTTCCACACATGAGACGTCAGCTTCTGGATTTATTCCAGGCATTTACCTACGGTATATTTTGTGTCTCAATGATTGTTTTTTCATTGTGGTTTGCCAAAACTTCTGAAACCAGTTCAAATTGTACCATTGAAGCATCTTTTGAGAAAATAAGCAAAGGTAATGGTACTGCTTACTTAGTCAGGGAAAATATCTTTGTTTCGGCAAACAGTTTATCACAATTTTCACAAGAAAAAACCAAAACCCAATCTGGAGAATACAGCTGTTTTTTAGGGTACAAATCTATAAGCTATTATCAATCATTTTTTAATATAAGAATACTCAGTGAGCCGAAGTATAGTAGCCTGTTGGATCAGCTCCACAACATTCTCTTCTATTTTTGAGAATGCCCAAGCCTTCATTGCACCGAAATCCTCGGCACAAGCACTGGGGAGGCAAAAACAATCCATTCATTTAATTATTTAGATTTTCTACCTTCTTGTTGATGGAAAATAAAACTTTGGCGAAGGATGCCTGGGGTTCCAGGTTAGGCCTAATCCTGGCTATGGCAGGCAATGCTGTAGGTCTTGGAAACTTCTTACGCTTTCCCGTTCAGGCCGTTCAAAATGGCGGAGGTGCATTTATCATTCCTTATCTTGTTTGTTTTTTGATTCTGGGCATACCCCTCTTATTTATTGAATGGTCTTCCGGACGGTTTGGGGGTAAATTTGGCAACCACAGTACACCCTTTATTCTCGACACCATGGGCAAAGGGAGGCTGTGGAAATATGTTGGTGTGTTTGGTATCTTCACCAATATCGCCGTAGTGGCATATTATACCTATATAGAGTCATGGAGCTTGTCCTATGTTCTTCACACCATACTAGGCACATTTGAAGGCATGTCGCAGACTCAAGTTGCCCAGTTTTTCGATGATTACATTTCGATTGGTTCAAGCACTACCGGCATTCCATTTGAACCTATAGTGTTCTATGTTTTGGTCTTAATACTGAATGTTTACATTTTATCCAAAGGCCTTGGCGGTATAGAAAAAGCTGCCAAGATAGGAATGCCTCTTTTAATCATGTTTGGTATCATACTGGCTATCAAAGCCCTGACTCTAGGAGAATCAGGAAAATCGATTCAATTTCCCGATGCGAGCGCATGGGATGGGTTGAATTTTCTTTGGACACCTCAATATGACTCTTTACTCAACCCTAAAGTATGGTTAGCAGCAGCAGGCCAGATCTTTTTTACACTCTCTGTAGGAATGGGTACCATTCAGTGTTATGCTTCTTACCTGAAAGCCAATGACGATGTCGCCTTGAATTCCATTTCAGCGGGTTTTATGAATGAATTTGTAGAGGTGGTGCTTGGAAGCTCCATCGTTATACCTATTGCGGCGGGATTCTTAGGTTTGGATTGGGTATTGGAAAACGCTGGCTTTGGCATGGCGTTCCAGACGATGCCATTTCTATTTCAGCAATGGGGACCGGTAATAGCTGCATTTTCAGGAATATTCTGGTTTGGATTGTTGTTTTTTGCAGGCATCACTTCATCTCTCGCCATGGGTACACCTTGGATGGGCTTTATGAAGGATGAATTTGGTTGGGGTATGAAAAGAGGAGCTTGGTCTTTTGGACTGTTGGCTTTGATTATGGGATTGCCGACTGTCCTTTTTTATCATCATGGCTATTTTGATGAATACGATTATTGGGCCGGAACTGTCAGCCTCGTCATTTTCGCCTTATTGGAATCCATCTTGTTTTCATGGGTTTTTGGGATCAACAAAGGCTGGCAGGAAATCACCGATGGTGCAGACATTCAGGTGCCGGTAATCTACAAGTTCATCATCAAATATATCACGCCATTATTACTCCTCCTGGTTTTCATAGGAGCTTTGGTGACACCTCATGGAAATGATTGGATGGCCAATATCAACAACCTACTAAGTGGTCATTCTTGGGAATTGGATGATAGTTCTATCATCAAAAAGTTGTCATTGTATGAATATAAGAATCAACTTATGGAAGCTAAAACGCAACTTGATCGGGAGGTCATAGAAGATAAGATATTCTATTCCAACTTTGCGAGAATCCAATTGGTATCACTCTTTCTATTCATTGTATTATTAGTTTACTACGCTAATACCAGAAGAACTAAATTATTCACAAAATGAACCTTATACCCTTACTTGTACTCCTATTCTCCCAAAGTATAGTGACAGGCGCCACGATCTATTTCTTGTGGAAGGTCATGAAAACACCGTTGGAAGACGAGGAAAATCAATGATGCAAATAGAATACTTGATCCCGATTGTTGCTTTTATCCTGGCAGCTTATTCGGTGATTGGCAATGACGTCATCCAGACCCTGGGAACTTTTCTCACTTCCAACAGTGACAAAAAGTGGTGGATTCTATGGCTATACGCCTCAGTTATCTTGGCTACTCTTTTGATTTATGGGTGGTATGTACACAATGGGGATGTTTCTTATGGGAGACTGGAGCAGATACCATTACCGGAAAAGATGGCTTTGTGGTACTTGATTCCCCCTGTGGTTTTGATAATTCTTACCCGCATGGGATTTCCGGTCAGTACCACCTTTCTCATCCTGAGTGTCTTTTCAACCCAAACGGTCATTGAAAAAATGATCATCAAATCCGTTCTGGGATATGGAGTGGCATTTGTATTTGCAGTGGGTCTTTACCTGCTTATTGCCAATAAACTGGAGTCAAAAGAAAGCTTTCAGCGAACAGGAAAATCACACAACAGGATGTGGCTGGCTGCACAGTGGGTTTCCACCGGGTTGCTGTGGGGACAATGGCTGATTCAGGATTTTGCCAACATCTATGTATATCTTCCCAGAAAGCTCGGAGTTCAAGAATTGATATTTTCTCTGATCATCATTTTGGGGCTGATGGCATATTTGTTCAAGACAAGAGGTGGTAAAATTCAGGAGATTGTTAATTCCAAATCCAATATAAGACACATACGTTCTGCAACAATCATCGACTTGGTTTATGCACTGATTCTCTTTCTATTCGCCAACTTAAGCAATATCCCTATGAGTACCACATGGGTGTTTATTGGAATTTTGGCGGGAAGAGAAATGGCGATTAGCTATAGATTGAACAAGCATGAAATGAAAAAATCAAGAAATTCAATCATCAAAGACCTTTACAAGGTTAATGTTGGACTAGTTGTCAGTGTTTTGATCGCATACCTTATAGGATATCTTAATTCAAATTATTAAAACCTTCTGAAAAAATTATTAAAATATGACAATCTTTATTATCAGCTCATTAGTTGCTATTGTGGTTTCTTTTCTCTGCTCATTGACAGAAGCAGCACTATTGAGTTTAAACAGCGTGAAAATCGAAACAGACAGACAAAAAGGTCTGAAGTATGCAATTATTCTTGATAAACTAAAAGGGAACATTAACAGGCCAATTGCTGCCATATTGATTTTGAATACTGTTGCCCATACAGGTGGGGCAACAATAGCCGGAAGTGCTTTTGACGAAATTTACGGAGACGAATGGATTTGGGTATTTTCAGTTGTGTTTACAATCATCATACTATTTGGGACAGAAATTCTTCCAAAAGTCATTGGTGTTTCTAACTCAGATAATTTATCTAAATATATTGCCATGCCTTTAGACATTACAATTAAGGCACTATATCCCCTCATTTACCTTACAGATCTTTTCAATAGATTGATTTTGAAGAAAAAAGATAAAACTGTAAAGTATTCTTTAGAAGACATTCAGACAATCGCCAAGGTAGCTCAGGTAGAAAACATTATCAACAAGGATCAAGAAGATATTATCATTAAAACCTCAAACCTGAAAAGCAGAAAAATAGATGAAATCATGCTCCCGCTTTCGGAAGTCATATATTTTCCGGAGACCATAGGCATTGATGATTACTACGCCTTAGCTGAAAAACATTTGCATACAAGGTATCCTGTAAGCAGGACTGATTCGCCTCAGGATATTTTTGGTTATTTGAATTTCAAAGAGATTGCTTTACAGTGGGATAACATATCATTGGGTAACTTACAAAAATTCATCAGACCGATTCTATTCGTAAAAAGTACGCAAAGCATAATCCAAGTGCTTAAAGACCTAAATACAAAAAGGTATCATTTGGCAATTGTAGAAAATGAAAATGGAGAATT
>NZ_JBGTCA010000217.1:0-10705 GCF_041749095.1 Aquiflexum sp.
CGACTGCCCACTGCCTACTGCGACTGCCTACTGAACACTGAACACTGGACACTGAAAACTACCCATCATGTGTCGCATTCCTATCCCTAATCAGTAAATTGGCAAATCCAGCTAAAATAAGAGATGTTCCTGCAAGTACCATAGTGAAAATCACCTCTTCCCCAAACAGAAACTTATACATCACATTGATACCGCCCAATGCAGCTACGATTTGCGGAATGACGATGAACATATTGAATATTCCCATATAAACGCCCATCTGCTTAGGGTTGACCGAGCTGGAAAGCATGGCGTAGGGCATGGACAATATACTTGCCCAAGCGATTCCCACCAAAGCAAAGCATAAGTGGAGCATCCATGGTTCTGATATATAATAAATCAGGATAAAACCGCAGCCTCCTGCTATCAAGCTTAGCATGTGGACCAGTTTCCTGTTGATTTTGATTTTGCTGGTCACAAAGGCCAGTATCAGTGCATAGAACATGGAGATTAGCCCATAAGTACCCAAATAATTCCCAACACTATCTGCGGCATTATTGTAAGCCAAAGAGGAAGTGTCAGTTGCTTTGAAGATATGTTCCGTTATCGCAGGAGTCGCAAAACTCCACATGGTGAAAAAGGCAAACCAGGAAAAAAACTGGACGACACCAAGTTTTTTCATGACATCCGGCATACTTGCGATATTCCGGAAAATCTCCTTAAAGCCATTCCAGAAGCCTTTATTCTCTTCCTTTTCTTTTTCAAAGGCTTTTAAATCCTCCGGTGGATACTCATCTGTTGTAAAAATGGTATATAAAATTGAACCTAAAAGCACAACAGCTCCAATGGCAAATGCATATTTGACGGAGTCAGGGACTACACCTGGTGCGGCTGTATTGGGAATCCCCATCTGTGTCATCATCCACGGAAGGTTACTTGCAATCCATGTGCCTATACCAATGATGAGTGTTTGCACTACAAAACCATAAGATCTTTGGCTGTCCGGCAATTTATCTGCGACCAGCGCTCTGAAAGGTTCCATGCTGATATTGATGGATGCATCCAATATCCATAGCGACCCGGCTGCCATCCAAAGGGCACTGGAGTAAGGCGCAAAAAACAAAGCGCAGGTACTCAATACTGCTCCAATAAGAAAATATGGCCTTCTTCGTCCAAATTTATAATGCCAGGTTCGATCACTTAAATAACCCACAATGGGCTGAATGATCAGACCTGTCAAGGGTGCGGCGATCCATAGCAATGGTATGGCGTCTTTTTCGGCTCCAAGAGTTTGGAATATTCTAGACATGAATCCGCCCTGAAGTGCAAATCCGAATTGTATTCCAAGAAATCCGAAACTCATGTTCCAGATTTGCCAAAAGCTAAGTCTTGGTTTTTGTCTTAATGTCTGCATTATTTTGGGTAAAATATTGATTAGAATTCAATCATGGACTTTTAATGGAAATCTATGATAAAATCATCGGTTGAATGCTCAAATGTAAAACTTGCTGCACCTTTGATTTCATAATATGGATTGTCATGTTCCGGTAAAGGATCAAATTCCGTCAGTTTACCCAGAAATGCAATGTTTTCAAATTCAGGTTTTAAAGAGGATTTTCCTATTCTTGCAGAATCCACTTTTTGGTCACCGTGGATGAAGAGTTTTATCTTTTTGAATTTGCTTTTGAAATCACCCTGAGGCTTTTTAAATGTCAATTTTCCTGCAGGGGAATCCCATTCAATTTCTCTTTTGAAAAACCCTCCTTCCTTATAATCATGGCTGATGCCATCATCTTCATAGTGAACATGGATTGATTTTTCTTTTCCTTGATAAATATGCAAATACAATATTCCATCATTTGACTCTCCTGTATGGGAAACATCGGATTGGATAGCCAAGATGGATCCTGCATTGACATATACGGGGAGGTAATTCAATGGACAGTCCTGATAAATGACCTGATGACCCTTGTGAAATTGACTGTTGTACATATAATACCAATCTCCCTCGGGCAGATAAACTTTAGTGATATCCTTGGTGCTGTCTACCGGAGCTATCAAGAGTTTATCACAAAAGAGATACTGGTTTTGAAATGCTGACAGGTATATATTTTCGTCATGGGGATAATCGATGGCCAGGCTTTTTGCCAAAGGAAGCCCTGATGTAGTACTTTGATAAAAACTGCTGTAAATCGTAGGAAGCAATCTGTATCTTAATTTCATGTAATTTCTGGAGATTTCTTCCACCTCTTCACCAAATGCCCAGGGTTCTGCATCATTGCTGTTGATCATGGAATGAGCCCTAAATAGCGGGGAAAATACTGCAATACTCATCCATCTGGCGAAAAGAGATTTCGTGGCTTCCCCTGCAAAGCCGCCCACATCATAACCTGCAAATGCCACACCACTGATTCCTAAACTATTTACCAGTCTGATTCCTGCCATCATATGTTCTTCACTTGCCACATTGTCTCCTGTCCAGGCAGCAGCATAGCGTTGGATTCCCGAAAACCCTGATCTTGTCAGGACAAAGGGTCTTTCCTCAGGTCTTTGAAGCAGACTTCCTTCCATGGCACTTCTTGCCATCTGAAAGCCATAAATATTTCTGGCTTTTCGATGACTGACTATTTCCCCCTCATAGCTAAAATCAATCAGATTTGGAGTGAATTGGCCCCAAGAGGCAGGTTCATTCATATCCGTCCAATAACCGTCAACACCTGCATCATTGTAGAAAGCCATCTTTTCTGCCCACCATTGGCGTGTTTCGGGTTTGGTAAAATCAGGGAATGCGCACCATCCGGGCCAAACTTGCCCCTCATAGATCTGCCCATCCGGATATTTGACAAAAAGGTCTTTCTCCTTTCCTTCATCATATGGAAGGTAACCTATATCTGTTTTGATACCGGGATCCATGATGACCACCACCTTAAACCCCTTTTCTTTCAAAGCCCGGATCAGACTTTTTGGATCAGGGAATTTTTCACCATCAAACGTGAAGACCTTGTATTTTTCCATATGATGAATATCAAGGTAAATCACATCAGCAGGCATGTGTTTATCCCGAAAAGTCTTGGCTAAAGTAGTTACTTCAGAATCTGGATAATAAGAATATCGGCACTGCTGAAATCCCAAAGACCATAGTGGAGGCATCTCCATTTTTCCGGTCAGTCCGCTATAGGCACTGATAATTTTGGATACCGAATCATCATGGAAAAAATAGTAATCCATATCCCCATCGTCTGCTGAATAATAAACAAACCGGTTGTTTGAGGCACCAAAGTTGAAAACACTCTTGTGGGTATTGTCAAAGAAAATGCCATAAGCAAGTTGATTATGGATGCCTATGTAAAAAGGAATACTCATATATAAAGGGTCATCCCCTACACCATAGGCAAAATAATCAGTGTTCCAGTTGGTGTAAGCCCTGCCTGAACGGTCAAGATTCCCTGTTTTTTCACCCAAACCAATAAACCTTTCTTCTTTCTGAATTTTTTTATAATTGGTCACCTCGGTTCCCAACCATGAAACAGCAATAGCAGGATCATCCTGATTGATGATTTCACCGGTTGGTGTTTGGAAAGTGAGAAAAAATGGGGAGAGGTTTACGCAAAGGTGGATTTTTGAAGTTTTGATCCAAATCTGATTTCTTTCTTCTTCAATCCTGATGGAAATGATTTTAGGAGAAAGGACGGTGCTGTAAGGATTTGGATAAAAAGAATCATTTGGACTGATCTGCACCCTAATGGTATGCTCATCGAAAATAGTCAATTCAAATTTGGCTGATGGGGTCTCACCTTTGATTCCACTTTTTATTTTGCTCCAAGATTTTACTTCACCGATACCTAGATTTCTGAAATTCTGGGGGCTTTTAGAATGGGAGGTCATTAGACTTATAATTTGATTGAAAAGGTAAATAATTTTTCATCTGTCGATTGGCTTATCGGTTCAATTTAGGAAGGAATATTGAAGTTTGAAATGAGTATAAGCTTAAGTCTCTTGGTCAAGTGCGGGTTTTAAACTTATTTAAGGCAAGATTTAGCTCCAACAGTTAATTTCAAACGTTTGCACAAAAAAATGGACCAAGTTGAAAAAAAATAATTAAACCTTTACAGAAGACTTCCTGATCAGCAATTCGGTATCCAAAACTATATTTTTTTGTTCCCAAGATTGACCCTTTTTTGTATTGATCATTTCTAAAAGAAGTCTAGAAGCTTGTTCCCCGATTTTGAATCCGGGTTGGGATACCGTAGTCAGGGGAGGGTCAATCATGGAAGAAAACTGCCAATTTGAAAATCCTACTATTCCCACATCCTCCGGAATCCTGAGTCCTAAGTTTTTCAAAGCCATCATTGCACCGGCAGCTACAATATCATGATGCGCAAAAATCGCATCAGGTCTGTTTTCCGGATTTTTGAACAATTCAGTAGTGATGTCAAAACTTTCTTTTTCGGTTCCGTAAGGACATTCAATGATCCAATCAGGCTCAGGTTTAATTCCCGCATTCTTCAAGGCATCCAGAAAGCCTTCCTTTCTCTTCTTACTAATGTTTAGGTTTTGTGGACCTGAAAGGTGTGCTATTTTTTTGTAACCTTGTTCAATCAGATGACTTACTGCGTCATATGCGCCCTTATAATCATCTACCGTTACATTTACAGTGTTTTCCAATTCGGGCAATCTATCAAAAAACACAATTGGGAATCCAAGATCCAATAATTTTTTGAAATGGGTAAAATCGGTTGTTTCTCTGGAAAAGCTTACCAAAAAACCATCAATCTGATTGGACAGCATGGTTTCAATGCTGCTTTGTTCACGGCTAAGTTTTTCATTGGTCTGACATAAAATTACATTGTAACCATTGGCAAAAGCCACTTCCTCTATTCCGCTGATCACGGTTGAGAAGAAAAAATGTACTACTTCCGGAATGATGACACCAATGGTAAATGATTTACTCTTCCTTAAACTCAGGGCCACGGCATTGGGCCGGTAATTTAATTTATCTGCCAATTCCTTGACCTTTCTTTTTGTTTCATCACTGATGCCAGGGTAATCTTTTAATGCCCTGGAAACTGTAGATGAAGAAACATTAAGTTCTCTTGCTATATCTTTAATTGTGGCTTGGCCTAATTTCATAAATTATATTATTCTAAGAATGATTTTAGTTGGGAAATTAAGTGATTTATTGCAATTTAATTGTCTGGGTTTTTATGTGATTTTGATTTTTATAATGCCAATATACATAAAATAGATTCAAATTTTAAACCAACTGCAAACGATTGCGGTGACGTTTGCATTAATATTATTATTTGAAATTTAGGTAAAGTGTTTGCTTTAACATTTTTGTTTGTTTAAATTTTGAATGAGTTATTTTCTCATAATCACTGATAACATTAGATTTAATGGTGTTTTATTGAAGAATACCTGTATTAAATTGAAATTAATTAATAATATTTGACAACAATAATTACCAAAAACTAATACCTATGAAAGTACTTTCTAAAATCCTTTGGGTAGCATTTTTGCTCCCTCTAACTTGGTCTTGTGGTGAAATAGACCCACCCACAATTATTTCTCAAACATCTTCTTCAATTTTATCCACTTCACCTATAATCTTGACAGAAGAAGATGCAGAAGAATTTATTGCATTTGAAGTCAGTCCTGCTGATTTTGGTGTTCCTACTGAAGTTAGGTATACAATACAAATGGATAGACCGGGCAATAATTTTGCAACCCCAATTGAACTGCGCACAAATACCAGTTCTACCTTATTGGTAAGGGTAGATACACTCAATATGAGAGCAATAGCAAAAGGTATCACAGCAGGAGAAACCGGAAATATGGAATTCCGGGTAAAAGCGGTACCGACAAGAAGTATACCTGAACTTATTGGAACAGCTTCAACCGTTGCAATTACAACTTATGAAGATGCTTCAGTTCTGAAAAACCTATTCCTAGTCGGTGCAGCCACCGCACCTGGATGGAATCCTGATAACAATAACCCAGCCTTGTTCAGAGATCCTGTAAATACCAACCTGTATGTTTACACAGGATTTTTTAATGCGGGTGAATTTAAAGTGCTGGAAACAATAGGTGCGTGGCAGCCCCAATATGGCACTAATGATGGTACTGCTGTGGCTGTCAACGAAGGAGGAGGATCTGATCCGGGAGCCTTTGTTATTCCATCAAATGGTTTTTACACCTTTACAATGAATCTTGAGACCAATACTTTCTCTATTGAAGCATATACAGGTGGTGCAGGTACTGACTATGCAACAGTGGGTATTATTGGAAATGCAACTGCAGGAAGCTGGGATAATAGTACCCCGATGATAAAATCAACATTCGATGGGAATATCTGGAGAATTACAGCTGCGCTCACAGTAGGTGAAATGAAATTCAGGGCAAATGACGCTTGGGCTGTCAATTGGGGCGCAAATACTCCCATCAGTGGTAAAGGAGTTCAGGAAGGGCCTAATATTCCAATTGAGGAAGCAGGAAATTATACAATTTGGTTCAATTCCTTAGATGGACGATATATATTGATACCATAATTTTAATGTTGGACCTAATAAAAAGGCTACTTATTTAAGTAGCCTTTTTGCTATCTACTCTTTTTAGCTTTAAATTCCAGATCAGCTAACCTTATTATAAAAAATGCTTAATAAATTACTCATTACCATTGTTTTTTTGGTTTCGACAGCTTCGGTATTTGGACAAGTCACAACAGTCCCAAGCTTCCCCCGAGCTGACCAAAATATTAAAATCACTTATGATGCTACCAAAGGAACCACAGGGCTTCAAGGTGTAGACCCAGTCTATATCCATATCGGTGCAGTTATAGCTGGTCCAACCTCAAATGTTTGGGCTATTGTGCCATTTACTTGGGCAACTTCCAATCCCGATGCCCGAATGACCAAAGTGGCCAATAATATTTGGGAATGGGAACTTATCCCTAACGAGTTTTTCAATATTACAGCAGGGCAAACCATTTATAGAATGGGCATGGTGTTCAGGAATGCAGATGGTACCCGAGAAGGTAAGACAGATACCAACGGTGATTTTTTTGTGGATCTTAGCCAAGGCTTTCAGGTTGCTTTTACCAATCCATCAAGTTCCTCAGTGCTTTTGGAAGTGGGGGATACCCAAGATATTTCTATAGTTTCCTCAGACCTTGCTGACCTGAGTATTTCAATAAATGGTACTATAGTCAGTTCTTCTTCTAATGTTGATGAATTGAATTACACCTTTCAGGCAGCATCTGAAGGCGTATTTATTATTGAAGCCAAGGCCGCAAAAGGTGGAGAAGAAGATTCAGCAGAACTTATCATCACAGTAGTAGGACCAAGTCCAAAACAGCCCTTACCACAAGGGGTGATAAAGGGTATCAATTATATATCTGATACAGAAGTGGTTTTGGTATTGGAAGCCCCAATGAAAAAAAATGCATTTGTGATCGGGGATTTCAATGATTGGCAGGTCCTGCAAGCATATCAAATGAACCAGACTTTGGATGGGGAAATGTTCTGGTACAGATTGACTGGACTTATTCCCGGGCAGGAATATATTTTTCAGTATTTGGTTGATGGCAACCTCAGGATAGGCGACCCTTATGCAGACAAAGTATCTGATCCTTTTCATGACAATGAAATCATACAGCAGGACAGGTATCCCGGTCTTAAACCTTATCCTCATGGAAAAACTGAGTTTCAGGCCACTTTTCTCCAAACAGCACAACAGGAATACCAATGGCAGCACACCGAATACAACAAACCTGCACCTGAGGAATTGGTGGTTTACGAACTTCTGGTCCGTGATTTTGATGACCTAAGAACTTTCAAAGCTGTAACTGAAAGGCTGGAATATTTAAAAGATCTTGGCATCAATGCGATAGAGTTGATGCCCATCAAGGAATTTGAAGGTAATCTTTCATGGGGTTACAATCCGTCCTTCTTTTTTGCTGTGGATAAATTCTATGGCCCAAAAAACCATTTGAAGGAGCTGATAGATGAGGCGCACAAAAGGGATATGGTTGTCATTCTTGATATGGTATTAAACCATGCTTTTGGCCAAAATCCTTTTGTCAGACTTTATAATGATGGGGATTATGGTGCACCGACACCGGATAATCCCTGGCTCAATAGGACGGCAAGGCATCCTTTCAATGTTGGGTATGATTTCAACCATGAAAGTCCATATACCAAGGCATTTGTGGATTCAGTCAATAATTATTGGTTGACTGAATATAAGGTTGATGGCTTCAGGTTTGACCTGAGCAAAGGATTTACCCAAGTCAATTCAGGTGATAATGTCGGCCTGTGGGGTCAAAGAGATCAATCCAGAATCGATATCTGGAAAAACATATATGACCAGATCAAAAAGGACCATCCTGATGCCTATGTGATTCTTGAGCATTTTGCAGACAATTCCGAAGAAAGGGAATTGGCAGATTATGGGATGATGTTTTGGGGCAATCTGAACTTTGATTTTAGGGAAATGGCCAAAGGAGGTTCAAGAAATTTCGATTGGGGTTATTATAAGACCAGAGGTTGGTCAAAAAACAACCTGGTCAGCTACATGGAAAGCCATGATGAGGAAAGGACAATGTGGGAATCCCTGACCTTTGGACAGACATCACCCATCAATATCCGACAGATCAAGAATGCTGTCAATAGAAATCAGTTGATGGCGGCTTTCTTTTTCTCAATTCCCGGTCCCAAGATGATATGGCAGTTTGAAGAATTCGGGTATGATCTGGAACTGAACAATGATAGACTTGGAATCAAACCCACGAGATGGGATTATCTTGATGATCCGGAGAGGATCAGACTGTTCAATCTTTACAGGGCCATGATTGATCTTAAAAATAACCATGAGGCATTCAATACCCCGGATAATGCCGTTCTCAATTTGGCTCAACCCTTAAAATCCATCAGGCTTGTTGATGGGGATTTCCAGATGATTCTACATGGAAATTTTGGACTTACGGATATCAATAATGCAGACTTAAGTTTTCCTGCTCAAGGTACATGGTACAATTATTTCACAGGAGAAGAAATTAATATTACGGGTAACTCAAGAACTTTCAGAGTTAGGGCAAATCAGTTTTTATTGTTCACCAACCAGAAACTTCCGTTGCCTGAAGGTGACATTTTGGAAGACCCCATTACGTCAATTGGAACCGAGGTGGTGGATTTGAGCGGATTTAAACTTTATCCGGTCCCCGCCAATGACAGATTAAATGTGGCTGCACCCGAAGCCGTCAATCAGTTCAGATACAGGATTATAGATGTGAAAGGTTCCGTCTTGAGAGAGGGAAGCCATACGGTTACTGATAATATTTTACAAGTGGATATTAAGGATTTTAACACAGGTCTTTATATCTTTGAGATCAGTGATAACCGTCAAGTGCTTAGAAAACGGTTCATAAAACAATAATCAATCATTTTTGAAAAAAAAATCATGAAATTCAAACCAGGAGTAAAGTATGGTGAGGAGCTCAAGGATCTTTTGCAATATGCGAAGGAAAGTGAGTTTGCTATGCCTGCAGTCAATGTGATCAATACCAGTACAGTCAATGGTGTATTAGAAGCTGCCAAAAAGGTAAATTCACCTGTAATCATTCAATTCTCAAATGGAGGCGGGCAATTTTTTGCCGGAAAAGGAGTTGGCAACGAAAACCAAATAGGTGCCATTCAAGGTTCGATTTCAGGTGCATTGCATGTTCACAGGATGGCTGAAGCTTATGGAGTTCCGGTTGTATTACATACTGATCATTGTGCCAAAAAACTATTGCCATGGATTGATGGCTTGCTTGAAGAAGGCAAAGCATATTATGCAGCTTATAAAAGACCATTGTACAGTTCCCACATGTTGGATCTTTCAGAAGAACCTGTAGAGGAAAACATAAAGATTTCGGTGAAATATTTCAAAGAGTTCAAAAAACTTGAAATGGGTATCGAGATCGAATTGGGTGTAACAGGCGGTGAAGAAGATGGGGTAGATAATACTGATATAGATAGTTCAAAGTTATATACACAGCCATCAGAGGTAGCTTATGCTTATGAGCACCTTAGGGAAGTTGGAGATTTGTTTACTGTTGCCGCGGCATTTGGAAATGTACATGGGGTATACAAACCTGGAAATGTTTCATTGAAGCCTGTCATTCTCAAAAATTCCCAGGATTATATCAATCAAAAATTCGGAACCACCGGAAAACCGCTATTCTTTGTGTTTCATGGAGGTTCAGGCTCGACCACTGAGGAAATCAGGGAAGCCAATAGCTACGGTTCTGTTAAAATGAATATAGATACAGATCAGCAGTGGGCTTTTTGGGAAGGAGTCAAAAACTATTACAAGGCCAATGAAGGATACCTTCAAAGTCAATTGGGAAATCCTGACAGCCCGGATGGTCCAAACAAGAAATATTATGACCCAAGAGTTTGGCTAAGAAAAGGAGAAGAATCATTTATCAAGAGACTTGAGTTGGCATTTGATATGCTCAACGCGATAAACAGAAACTGATAAATACTTCAATCATATTGAAAAAGTCACTTCAAAAGTGACTTTTTCTGTTTAAATATAGCCCTTATGAAACAACACTTAATCCCCTTTATTCTTTTAATGTCAATACTTACCGCTTCGTGTACAGATAGGAAAATAAAGAAAATTGAAAATCATTGGCCTCATGCAGGCATTACATATGAGATTTTTATCCAATCATTTTATGATT
>NZ_JBGTCA010000218.1:0-3841 GCF_041749095.1 Aquiflexum sp.
AAAACTGACCATTTCCCTTATAAACCCCAAATTCCCAGCATCTCCGGACAGTCCCAGCACTTTTGCTTTTGCTGTTTTCAATACTTCCTCAACCGCATCATCAGTCAGGCTTTTTTCAATGTCATTGATAATGACATGATGGCCTTTTTCAGCCAAAATCCTGACTATTTCCAATCCAATCCCCTGACCTGCACCGGTAATAAGGGCAACTTTATTGTGGTTTTTCATCTTATAAAAAAGGTTTTACCCTATGGTATATATTGACAGATAATTGAATAAAATTCCTGGTAGGAGACCGAAATGCCCAGTACTTCGGTCTTCCGACTTCTGTCTCCCGTCCTGTCCATAATAGAATTTTAGGTTTCTGGCAAAGAATCCGATAATTATAACATTTATTAATGTGAATCTCTTTTGACCTCAGGCCCCGAAGCACCTTTCAGAAAATCAAAGTCAACTCCCTCATGGGCCTGGGTCACATTTTGGATAAACATATTGATATATCCCCTTTCATAGCCCAAATTCAAGGGTTTGAAATTGAATCTTCTCTTTTCCAATTCTTCTTCCGAAACTTCTAAGTTCAGTGTCCTGTTGGGCACATCCAAAACTATCCAATCCCCATTTTCCACCAAAGCCAGATTTCCACCTATTGCGGATTCAGGGGAAACGTGTAAAACGACTGTCCCATAACCTGTTCCGCTCATTCTGCCATCGGATATTCTGACCATGTCTTTGACTCCCTGTTGGATGATTTTCATGGGCAACTGCATATTTCCTACCTCAGGCATTCCGGGATAGCCACGTGGCCCTACGTTTTTCAGAACAAGCACAGAATCAGGCGTTACATCCAGATCAGGATCATCCAATCTTTTCTTATAATCATCTATGTCCTCAAAAACTACCGCCTGACCTCTGTGGGTCAATAGTGATGGTGTTGCAGCAGAAGGTTTGAGTACAGCACCTTCCGGACAAAGATTTCCTTTGAGCACGGCAATGCCTGATTCCGGTTTGAAGGGTTTTTCCAAGGTGCCGATCAGGTTTCTATCCCAACATTCTGCATTGAGGATGTTATCAGAAAGCTTTTTGCCATTGGCTGTTATTGTATCCAAATGCAAAAGAGAAGAAATTTCTTTCATCACTGCAGGAAGTCCTCCTGCATAGAAAAGGTCCTCAAGAAAGTTTTCTCCCGACGGCTGCACATTTGCAATCAAAGGAATATGGGTAGAGTGTTTGTCAAAATCATCAATGGAAAGTTCAATGCCCATTCTTCCTGCTATGGCCAACAAATGCAGGATGAAATTGGTGGATCCACCCAAAGCGGCATTGACCATGATGGCATTTTCAATGGATTTCCGGGTCAGGATATCGCTCATTTTCAGGTCTTCTTTGACCATCTCGACGATTCTGATTCCGGACATATGGGCCAAAACCTTTCTTCTCGAATCAGCGGCGGGGATGGTGGCGTTATCGGGAAGTGTCAGTCCCAATGATTCTACCATGGCAGCCATGGTGGAGGCAGTGCCCATTGGTGCGCAATGACCTTGTGACCTTGCCATGGCGGCTTCAGCAGCGGTAAAGTCTTCTTGGGACAATTCTCCCTTTTTGAATTCCTCAGCAAATCGCCAAAGATCGGAAGTTCCGATTTTTCTTCCTTTGAACCTACCGGCAAGCATAGGACCTCCCGAAACCACAATCGTGGGAAGATTGACACTTGCAGCACCCATCACCAGAGAAGGGGTGGTTTTGTCACAGCCGCACATCAGGACGACTCCGTCCATGGGGTTGGCGCGGATGCTTTCTTCCACGTCCATACTGGCCAGGTTTCGGAAAAGCATGGCTGTCGGTTTGATGGAACATTCTCCCAAAGACATCACCGGGAATTCCAAGGGAAAGCCTCCTGCTTCCCAAATACCCCTTTTCAGCGCTTCTGCCAATTCCCTAAAATGGGCATTGCACGGGGTGAGTTCGGAGTAGGTATTGCAGATGCCGATGACTGGTCTGCCTTCAAAAAGGTGGTGGGGGAATCCCTGGTTTTTCATCCAGGCCCGGTAAATAAAGCCGTCTTTTCCTTTACGGCCAAACCATTCCTGGCTTCGCAATTTCTTTTCTTCCATGGGTTAAATAGGGTTGATTGATCTTAGAATTTTATTTGATCAATGTGAAATTGAATTTAGGAAATGTTTTGGAGGAAAGGGGAAAGATACTTAAAAATGTTACCTGTGAAGACAGATTTTTGGGGAAGCCCTCTGTTCTTTTTTTCAATCCCTAGCTACTCTAAAATTTTTGAGCATTGAAAATACCCGGTATTGGTTATTTATATTCTTAGTAATAATTCCTAGTTTTAAGCGTTTGAAGATCAATAAAACTAGGATTCTCATCATGAAAAGTGCATCCCTTTTCCCGATTCTTTTAATCTTCTTTTGCTCAGTTTCTTTTTTTCCTGCGTCCCAAATGAAAATCCACCCGAAGTTTATGTGTACTGGAAGCCTGCACTTAGCTTTCAAAAGGGACTTACCCATGCCCAAGAAATCAACGGGAAACTATATGCTGCATCGAAGATTGGAATATACAATGATGCGACACTTTGGGGAATAAAAAATAGTCGGAGAATCAAAATACACTCCTAATTTCCTTTGGCTCAAGACGGTCGTCAATAACGGCAAAGTAGAAATATTGGAACAGAAACTGATCAAAGAGGAATTTTTTGATGGTTGGGTAAGTATTTGGAATTTTAAGGTATTCGAAAACTTCATGAGGGTCACGATCGGAAATAATACTTTTGATTTCGATCAAAGCGGAAATATGGAACTGCGTTTTGAATCTTATACCAAATCCGTACAGCTAGGCAATGAAATCATCACTTTTGCAAGTGAGGCAATGGAAACATTTCCCCTGATGGTTTACAAGTCTGACCTGTCGGGAAAAAAAAATGAGTTGATTGGTACATACAACTCCGATCAGGTTTCACGTGATGACCTCAGACTTATAGGGAGAATTTATGATAACATTTCAGGTATAAACGACATCATAGTCCTAACAGAAGGGGCATCGATTTACCGCTTGTCCATGAACGACCAGGCATTAAGATTGACCCAACTCGACAATGTAGGCCTTGAAGACACTTCCATCACCTCTATCAATCTAATTTACAATTCAACAGTTTTTGTTACCACAAGCTGTGAGGCGGGTGGGAAAAACTGCGGTGGATTCTACAAACCACTTGATAAGTTTTTGACTCAAAAATAATTTGTACCATTCCGAATAATCAGAATAAACTACTTATATTCCATAAAAATCTAACCAAAACAACTTTTCCCGATATGAAAACTTCATCCCATTTTTCGAACCTTTCAATTGTCATTTGTTTCTTAGCCGCTCTTTCCTGCAATCCACAAGAACCATTACCTGAAGCCCCTGTGATCTGGGAAAAGGCACCGGGGATTGAAGAGGGACTCTTTAATGCCAAAGTAATCAACGGAGAATTATATGTCGCATCTCCGTCACGGATTTACCCAAAAGCGACCTTGCAAGGGCCAAATGACTTTGAAGAATTGTCTTTATTTATGCGGAGTTCTTTTCCCTATAGATTGCCGCTTTCCGATAAATTGATGGCAGCCATCAATCCCTCCGAAATATCCCTACTTCCAATCGGTAATTCCAATGAATCAGACGCATTGAAGATCAACCTCCGCGAATTGGATCCAGAATTTTCGCGTTTTTTCCAACAAATGTTGTTAGTAGGAGAGCAGGTTAATATTGATGCTCATGGAAACGTTCTGGTCCCCTATATTTCGGTAATTGGAAACAAACAGAAAAACACCCCTGATTTTCTATGGTTGAAGAC